>JBLMXO010000348.1:0-8011 GCA_050257815.1 Actinomycetota bacterium | reverse complement strand
GCCATCCTTACGGCTCTCGACGCTGCGGGTTAGCCGCTAGAATTCAGCCTCGATATCGAATTTGAAGGTGGCGTCAGACGTCGCCTCGGAAAGGCCGAACAACACGCCGGCGGCGAGGTCCCATTCAACTCCCTCCGGGCGCTCTTCGCGCTCCGCGCCGGAGGCTTCCTCTCCCTCGTGTTCGCCCAAGTTCAGATAGACCACTGGACCGATGCGGTGCAGTTGATCGTCGAAGGACCCCGCGTGCGCCAAGTCGCTGATCTCGCTGAAGCCCTCGACGCCCACCGCAAGCTGCTCGCTGAGTTCCCGCTTCAGCTGCCAATTCAATTGGAACTCGAGGGAATCGATCTCGACGTCGTTGCCGACCTGCCCGACGAAGAAGGTGTTAATCATCGCCGTGTTTCGGCCCTTCACCCACTTCGCCAGCGGACCGAACTGAATCTCGTCGGGTGAATGGTCCTGAAGCGAAAACTCGTAGATCGCGCGGACGCCAAGCCTGACGCCGTCCCACTCATGCTTGATGATTTCGTACTGGCCACCAAGCTCGAATTGCTCCGCCTTGAGGTCGTCGCCGATCGGCTGATCGAAGAAGCCTTCGACGATCCCCTCCAATCTGCCGGTGAACCCATACTTGGCCTCGACTTCATGGGATTGCCTGAGGTGCTCGTCTGAACCGGGCCCGGTAAAGACCGCTCCGTGCTCCTCAAACTCGGTCTCGCCTTTGTCCACATCGGGCGAGCGCACATAGAACTGGGCGCTGGCCGGCATGCTACCGATCACAAGGACCACACAAGCGACACCGAGGCAGATGATCGCGCGCTGAAACGCAATGCGGGCATGACAAAAGCCCATCCCCTCCCCCCTATCGACCGTCCGGAGCCTAGTAAGCTTTTCACGTGAGTGTAGTGAAAAGTTCTCAGTCCAGTTCATGAGCGGCGTTCATCACTTGGGCCTGCAACTTCTAACGGTTGCGATCCTGGACACGCGCTGGCGTCAAGCATCATACTCCCCGCGCGCGACGGCAACTGGCGCCGATAGAGGGACGACAATGAGACACACGGTCAGTCTGCCGGTAGAGGTCGCCGCGTTGCTCGTCTCTCTTGTGGCAGCAGCCGCTGCCGAAGATAGCGCAACGCCGACAAGCCCCGTGCCAAATTCTTCCGTTGCGGCACCGGCGGAGGGGTCTCCGTCCGCTGAGGACAAGCGCGAGCTGACGCCCGAGGAAAAGGCCGAAAAGGAAGCGCGCAAGGCCTGCAAGAAGTCGATTTGCGACATCCTCGCCACGCGCGATCCAAGCGGCGACGATGTAGCTTGCGACATCACCAAGACCTGGCGCGAGGAGGACATCACCAAGATGCTCGGTGGCAAGATCTCTTGGCCTTGGGGCAAGGCGGTCTGCCAATCGAAGTTCGAGATCAAGCGCGCAGCTCTCGCCAAGGCGAAGAGCGAGCCGGAGTATGAGGTCGCGCTCGATCCGCAGCAGGTGAGTTGCACGCTCGCGCAGAAAGATGCGGGCGAGCCGTATCAGGTCAAGATCACGCTCGCGCCCAAGGTCAAGTTCAAGGACGGCAAGGCGACCGAAGCGACGCTCAATTGGGGCGATGCTTCAGCACCGCTCTTGGTCTATCCGCTCATTTATGCCGGCACCGGGCTCGACAATCAGACCAATGTGCTCGGGCCCCAGGTGGTGCGCATGGTGCACGAGTTCGCTACGAGGAAATGCGCCGAGGTCAAAGCCGAGCTCTCCGTCGATACGCCGAATTAGCAAAGGCGACCCTAATCGGAGCGATCACTGCCCCCATCGTTCGGTTAGAGCCGCCAGGTTCAGAGGGATTCCCTCTGATCCCAGGAGCATCGAAGCGTGAGAGCTGATTGCAAACCTTGATGGGCATCAAAGAAGCCCGGTCTACGGGGGGCGCAGACCGGGCTTCTCCACTCGTACTCTTGCCTCCCTAGGCTAGCAGCAGCGCTTGGCTGCGCGGGGGTCGCAGGGGGAAGTGCCGCGCTGATGCCGACACATTAAATTGGCAAGGTCCACCTCGGGTTCCGGGCGGTGCCACAATTAATCTGGCCCACCACCCAGCGCTCCGCCGGGCATCACAAGCCATGGTGCCTCAATTAGCTCGAGGTACAACCCCTTCGCGCGATCAGGCGATGCCTGCGCGCCTGAGCTCGGACCCGAGCTGCCCCGTGACTGCCAGCCGGAACATGCGGATGTCACATTGGAACGACCAGGTGGGATGCGAGACCATCGCTGGGCGATTGTGCTCGACCAGGAAATGGCCTGCCCAGGCGAAGAGATAGCCGATGCCGGTGCCAATCAGCGCAATCATGGGATTGACCATGATGAGGCCCGCGATGAGGGCGAGCACGCCGAGCCCGGTGCCGAGCACATGCAGGATGCGCGTGCCACCTTGCGCGTGCTGGCGGAGATAATGCTGCCAGAATTCCTCGAAGCTGTCGTCGCCGTTCGCCATCGCTCCTCGCCACTTCGCGCCGCGTGCCCGCGAACTTATGCGGCCCTTCGCGGGAGGGGCAAGCGAGCGTTCCGGCATCAATATTTAAGACCTGCGCCGAGCGTGATCTGCTTCTGATCCTCCCACGTATCGAGATCCTGTCCATCGACATATTTGAGCTGGAGAGCCCAGAGCTCCTTTTCGCCGATGGTGTAATCGACGGATGCCTCGAACCTCTCCAACGACTGAATCTTGGCGTTCGAGACATCGTAATGTTCGTAAGAGACGAAAAACTAGAATCTGTTCAGCCAGCCTTCCCCGTAGAGCGCAAGCGCAATTTTCGGGCCCCAGCGGAAATAGTCGCCCTTTTCGAGGAGAGTGGGATTTTCGCCGGCGTTGAACACGTTTCCGTAAGCCGCCTTGAGTTGCGGCGTCAGTTGAGCCGACAGGACGTTGGGCACGATATATCGTACCTGCCCGAAGAACGGCCATGCAGGTTCGGGCGAATAGACCACGTTGGTGGTAAGCGTGTCGGCGTCGTCGGCGTAGGAGTGCACGTATTTGGGATAGACCTGCAAATCTTGGTACATCCTGCCGATCGGGAACAGGACATCGCCGACGATACCGCCGCCGAGGTTGTAGACGCCCGTGTCCTGCGCACTGCCGGGCTTGTTGAGCGTGTCCTGTTTGTACGAGACGAACGGGGTGATTTGCCCGAAGGACCGCCCCATCGGAACGGGGCCGAGCGTATAGCCTGCGACGCCTTCGATGGCGAATGACTGGCTGTCGGCAATGTAGTCCTGCTTCAGCGAGAGATTTGCGCGTTCGAGCTTCTTGAAGCCTTCATCCGTTTGCGCATAAACGGAAGTCGTCGACATTCTTCCTGATGCCGAAGAAGTGGCGGGGCCCCTCCTCGGAAGGTGCCGGCGCAGCGGCTTGCTGGACGGGGGAAGGCGACCGGCACTGGATTGCTATCGCCCCCCGCTGGCTCAGCGAGATACGTCTCCGCCGACACTTGTCCGGCGACGCGGTAGGACGTGCCATAAGGTCCCGAATTGGCGACGAGAAACGCATTCAGAACGACGAAAGCCGAGCCAAGCTTCGCCGCGATCTCGGGCGAACAACCATTCGCCTTGCAGAATTCCTCCGGATTGAGCAGAGCGGCGGCCTGCATCTCCGGAGTGACCGGGACCGCGTCTGGTCGCAACTGAATTGGAGCGATTTTGGCTTGCACTTGTAGAGCGATCAGCCGCGCGCGGTCGACGACGAGCCCCCCGGTGCGCGACTTGACGCAGACGAGCGAGACTTTCGGCTCGAAGCTGTCTGCCGCGGCTAATGTCGGAACCATCATGGCGAGCGCAAAAGCGCTCAACCTAATCCCATACGCGATCCCCCTCATGGCGGCGCCCTTTCAACTAGTTCTCCATTGCCCAAGCCACAGCGCTTCGACCGGACGGCGTCGTCCGGCCGCCATCAGCACAACGGCGACCGCGTTGATGGAATCGGCGATGACATCGTTCTGATGCTTGAGCCGCCAAGCTCCTGTCAGCCTTAGCGTGCGGCCCGTGGTGCTCGACAACATGTCGCTGATGTCGTCGCACATCGTCATGAAGGAACCGCGGGTCTGGCCGTAGCCACCCGGCGGAGGGCCCGCGAATTTCCGGTCCACCTTGATCTGCGCCGGCGGGAGGTTGACCCTTACCGCCAGCCAGTTGACGACGGTGTTGTAGACAATGATGCGAGCGTTGGTTCCGCTTGATACCGGCATGACCGTCCCCCTTGCTGTCACGCGAGTGATCAACTTCAGGTTGTGTATGAACGGAAATGCAAGCAGCTAACCCACTGGAAGCATGGAATTTCGAGCTTCTGTGTCAAAAATGTCTCGATGGTCCCGACGGCAAGCCGTGGGCCGGCGCAAGCAGCCAAAGTCAGCCGCCGGCGCTCTCGCCGAGATTGACGATCGCGTTCTGCGCCAGGGGATCGGGAACTGCGATCTCCTCGAGCCGCGGATGCCCGGCGTAATAGCGGCGAAGCTCGATGAACAGGAACGCCGCTCCCATGAGCGAGAGCAGGAGCGCAACCGACAATGACACACCAGACGCCGCCAAGAGAGCCGAAAGCAGAAGTCCGGCCGCGCCGCCGACGTCCCACGCCCCTTCGGTCGCCACATGGAACCTCAACGTGCACGGCGAGCGCTTGGCCTGGTTGTACACCGCCGTCATCACCGTCGGGATGTACAGGCAGACGACGAGTGCGCCGAGCGCATTGGCAACGACGGCAAGAACCGCGTGGCCAGGTGCCAGCGCGCGCAACAGCGTGGTGATGACGAGCGTGCCGATGGCGTAGGTGACGGCTCTTTCCCCGCCGCCCGCATCGATCAGCCGGCCGAGGAAGAGCCCGGCGAAGGCGCCGACGAACGCGGCGAGCGCGAGCGCGCCGCCGAAAGCCATGAAACTTTCGCCGAGCGACACAAAGAGAACAATCTGCCAGACGAAATGATAGCCGGCCGCGATCCAGCCATCGGCGAGGAAAAGCTTCATGCCGGAGATGGAGGCGCGGAAGGCGCCTGGGGCATGGGCCGCGACAGGGACCTCGGGCGTGAAGAACAGCGGCAGGGCCGCGAGCATAAGCAACACACTCGTTGCGCCGAATGCCACCAGCGGCCCGAAGGCGACGAGCGCCCATCCCGTGACGAGCGGGCTCACGATGCCCACGAGCGCGGCCACGGCCTCGCGGGCACCGACCTCTGATCCGCGATGCTCGTGGTTGCCGAGCGCAGCGAAATAAGCGTGATAGGTCGACCAGTAGAGCGTGTCGCCGAGGCTCGCGACCACACAGAGCGCGATGAGCGCGGGCCCGAGCCCGTGCACCTCGGCGAGCAGCGGATATTGCAGCGCCGTGAGAAGCGTGCCGGCGATGACGAGAGCCCTCATGCCGGTCTTCACCGCAATGGGAACGATTACCGGCCTGATCACGAAGCGGCCGGCGAGGATGAGCGCGATCGCCACGAAAACTTGCGCGATGGAGACCCCAGCCTTGAGCAGGTAGACGGCAAAGAACGAAGCCCCGCCCGACAGCGCGATCGAATGGATCGCGTAGTGCAGATTGAGGAGATTGACCGTCCTTGAGCGGAAGAAGGCCATCGGGTTGCCGGGCTGCGGGGAAAGCGGGGTTTTTTCAGCAGGAGTCCTAGCCGAAAGACGAGCCGGGATACAACTCGCCGAAGCAGCCTTTACTTTGCCGCCTGCTTCCCATAAATCCGGCCCGAAATAGCAGGAGCAGGTCATGGGCTACAAAGTCGCCGTCATCGGCGCCACCGGCAATGTCGGACGCGAGATGCTGAACATTCTCGCCGAGCGCGAATTCCCGGCCGACGAGGTCTTCGCCATCGCCTCGCGCCGCTCGATGGGCGTCGAGGTCTCTTACGGCGATCATCGGCTCAAATGCCGCGATCTCGAGCAGTTCGATTTCAAGGGCGTCGATTTCGCGCTGATGTCGGCTGGCTCCGCCGTATCCAAGGAGTGGTCGCCCAAGATCGGCGCGCAAGGCTGCGTGGTGATCGATAACTCCTCCTGTTGGCGCTACGATCATGACGTGCCGCTCATCGTCCCCGAGGTCAATGCCGACGCGGTCGCTGGCTTCACCAAGAAGAACATCATTGCCAATCCGAACTGCTCGACCGCCCAACTCGTCGTCGTGCTGAAGCCGTTACACGACGCGGCTAAGATCAAGCGCGTGGTGGTCGCCACCTACCAGTCCGTCTCGGGCGCCGGCAAAGAGGCGATGGACGAGCTGTGGGACCAGACCAAGGGCATCTTCGTCACCGACCCGCCCGCGCCCAACAAGTTCACCAAGCAGATCGCCTTCAACGTCATCCCGCATATCGACGTCTTCCTCGACGACGGCTCGACCAAGGAAGAGTGGAAGATGTCGGCCGAGACCAAGAAGATCCTCGATCCCAAGATCAAGCTCACCGCGACGTGCGTGCGCGTCCCAGTCTTCGTCGGCCATTCGGAGGCGGTGAATGTCGAGTTCGAGGAGCCGATCACCGCGGGGGATGCGCGCAAGATCCTGCGCGAGGCGCCGGGCGTGCTCGTCGTCGACAAGCGCGAGAACGGCGGCTACGTGACGCCGGTCGAATGCGTCGGCGATTATGCGACCTTCGTCAGCCGCATCCGCGAGGACCAGACCGTCGACAACGGTCTCTCTTTCTGGGTGGTGTCCGACAATCTGCGCAAGGGGGCGGCGCTCAATACGGTCCAGATTGCCGAGCTGATCGTCAACCGCAACCTGCTCGACAGAGCGGCGTAAGCTCAACGGGTCGGCGCTTCATCACCTGACGAAGCTGAGATAGGAGGCAAGCGCCTCGATTTCGCCGTCCGACAATTTGCCGGCAATTTCCGGCATGGGAGCAAAGGCGGCGGCGTGATATCCCTCGCCCCACTGCTCAAGTCGTCGCTTCAAATAGTAGTACGACAGCCCCCCCAAACGGGGAATTTGCCAGGCGCCTTCGGCGGCAGCTCCTTCAGCATTTGGGCCATGACAGGCAATGCATGAGGGAATATTCGCGTCCGGAATCCCCTCTTGGTAAATCATGCGCCCTCTGGTCGCCAGGGCCTCATCTCCGTCATCGGCTGCTTTAGGACTTAACGTCGACAAATACAGCGCTAAAGCGTGCGCTGTTTGAAGACCGAGATGGTTCGCCGCTGCGCCCCACATATATTGCCGGGAGAGCGGGTTGTCGCGGGCGTGAGTTCTAAAGTTATAAAGCTGATTCACTACGTACTCTGCCGACTGTCCCGCCAATCGCGGCGCGGTCAAGAAGCCTTGCAGAGATGGCCCATGACACCAGACGCAGTTTCTGTCGGCAAATTTTTGCCCATGGACAATCATCGGATCTCCCGCCAATGACGGAACAGACGAGAAGGCAATTGCGACGATCGCTATAGTTGAAGTTAGAATCTTCATGGTCTGGCTCAAAGGGAATGACCTACTCCAGAGTACTTAGATAGGCCGCAACTTCCTTGATTTGTGACTCAGTCAAGCTATGTGCGATCGGCCGCATGATGGCGGAGGGGTCTTGATTTGTCGGTCCTCCTTGACCCCGCTCCTTGTCCATATTCGTCAGTGTCTTGATGATGTAGGGATAGAGCTGCCCTGCTAAACGAGGAAACTGTCCGTTACCCTTAGCCTCTGGACCGTGACAGACTTGGCATGCCGGGACATTGGCGTCGGGGATTCCCTCTAGGAAGATCTTCTTGCCGGCGCCCACGAGTTCCGTGGGACCCCCCCCCAAGGGTGGAGGATTGAGGGCGTTAAAATGATCTGCGAGGGCCGCTAACATCTCGGGGCTAAGACTGTGTGCTACCCTGAACATGAAGAAATTCACGCGACGGCGGTCAATAAAGGCCTGTAGTTGGTTCTTGAAGTATTGGGTTTGCTGTCCAGCGAGGCGCGGTATGGGCGTAGATCCGACATAGCCTTGCCCTGATGGCTGGTGGCAATAAGTGCAATATTGGATCTTGGCCTGAAGCTGTTGCTCCGAGAACGTAGAC
>JBLMXO010000347.1:0-4293 GCA_050257815.1 Actinomycetota bacterium | reverse complement strand
GGCCGTGAGCCTAGCACCCTCAGGTTGGAAACCTATTCAGCTCGCTCCACTTGAGACCGACATTTGCGTTTGCGTCGAGGATGGATTCGGAGTCTATCCGCTTCCATTTCCTTGCCGCAAGTGCGCCAGCGGTTGGATCAATGCCAGACACGGAACGTCGCTTCACATCGCGCCCTTGGGGTGGCGGGAGTGGGTCGCGCGTTATCGACGCAAGTGGTGAACGCCTGGCGGTTCAAGAACGCTTTCGCCACTCGCGGATTAGCTTCCAGCGGTACTCCTCTGCCGTGAGGCCGCCACGGCTCGCCATCAGCTGTTCCTCAGTGTAATGCACCTTGCCGCCGCCGCGCTCACGCGGGATGTGGATGAAGCGCGGCTCACTGCTGGCGGCAATGGCGCGGGCGATCGCCTCGCACTCCTCCACCGTCTGTGGGCGCTTGGGGTTGGTGTCGATGAAGCGGGGTTTGGTTCTCGCCGCGATCTCGCGGGCGAGCTTTACGCGGTCACTCATTGCGCGGCTCATAGGACACGCTGCTCGCGGCGAGTCAAGGAAGCGGCCCCGGCCGGAGCGTTCACACGTTCGGCCAGGGCCACCCACGGCTCCGCCACGCGCACCGGATCGCAAGCGAGAGCATAGGTGCAGTGGGCTGGATTTGCTTTGCGGTGGATCAAAAGGAAGAAGCCCGGTCTTTGGGAGCCAGGCCGGGCTTCTCCACTCGGAACCGCCCGCGACGACCAGCGAACGACAAGACTGGCCGCGCTCGGTGCTGAACTACTAGCTCTCGAACGCGCGGAAAGCTCGTTGGTGTTTGCCGACGGGAGCGCGCTTGAAGCCGCACAAGGTCCCCTCACCGGCCCCCGCACCGCCAAACAGAAAGTTGGCTAAGTATTTGGAAACTAACAAGATGCGCGACGAAAGAACTATGGTTCGGGAGCAGGGGGGTCGGGAGTTCGAATCTCCCCACTCCGACCCGCATCTTCATGCGATCGACGGCTTGGCGCTAACGTCCGAGGGCAACAAGCGCAGAAAGCCGTGGAATCGGCGGCTCAAGCCTTTGAGGCGGGCCACATTTTGCGCAAAAAACGATGAGACCTTAACGCTTCGGGAAAGGCGCGATGCCGTCACCCTTTCGCTCCGCTAGAATAGACACGAAGTTCGGCGAGAACAAAAAAGCGGCTTGGACCCATGTCGGCGGAGCTTGCCTTCAATCGCAATATCGATGTCGATTATGGCGTGCCGGAAGAGGTCGCGCCCGGCATTCGCCGTGTCGTCGCCAACAATCCGGGCCCTTACACCTTCCTCGGCACCAATACTTATCTCGTGGGGACGGGCCAGGTCGCCATCGTCGACCCCGGCCCTGACGACAAGGCACATCGAGAGGCCATCGCCAGGGCAATCAAGGGCGAGCGCCTGACGCATATCCTGATCAGCCATAGCCATCGCGACCATTGCGACGGCGCTCGCGCCCTGCAAACGATGCTCGGCGGTGAAATCGCCTCGTTCGGACCGACAGGTGGCGCGCGCGGCGCGGTCGCGCCCGGCCTCAGCTATGCCTTCGTTGATCCAGCCTTTGTCCCCGATCGCGTCCTCGCCGACGGCGACACCCTGCGCACCAGGAGCTTCGCGCTCGATGTGCTGCACATGCCCGGTCACGCGCCGGACCATCTTTGCTTCGCTCTCGTCGGCAAGCGCACGATGTTCACCGGCGACCACGTTATGGGGTGGAACACGACGGTGATCGCTCCGCCGGAAGGCAATATGGCGGACTTTCTCGGCTCGCTGGAACGGTTGATGTCGCGGCACGACAAGATGTTCCTGCCCGGCCATGGCGGCTGCATCCAGACGCCGCAACGCGTGGTCAAGGCCTATATCATGCACCGCAAATGGCGCGAGCAGACCATCCTTGCTTGTCTTGATGAAGGAATGGGCACCATCCCGCACATCGTGGGTCGGCTCTATGGCAGCCTCGACGCGGGGTTGAAAGAGGCGGCCGCGCTCTCAGTGCTCGCCCATCTTAAGCATCTCGCCGATCGCGATCTGGTCGCGACCGAGGGAGTTATTAGCCTCCAGAGCGTTTTCTATTCCCGGCTTTCTTAGAGCGCTTCTTGATCGCTTGCGGCGTCTTGTCGGCCTCATCCTTCTTCGGCTCAGCCTGCTCGAGCACGGTCTTCTCCCCTTTCTCAAGCGCGGCCGTCACCTCGGCGAACAGCTTGCGGATATATTTCGCGTTGGCGCCGAAATCGTGCATGCCGTAGCGCGAGACAGACCTCACATCGATCTGGGCATGCGCGTCGTCACCTTTGACTTGGATCACCACGTCGTTGGTGAAGCCCATGATCAGGCTGCGGGCAGTCGCTTCGATACGACCGATACCGGTTTCGCCGGGCGGCTCGCTCGCCACCATGTTCCAACCGAGCCGGTCTACAGCCTCATGCACGATGCTGAAAACCTCGGGTGCCGAGCGCTCGAGCTCCATCGGCTCGAGATCGGGATAGGCGTTGTCCTGAGCATCAATTTGAGCGGGCGTGGGATCCTTGATGGGGTTGGCATCGGCGGGCCGCAATGCGTTTAGCGCCTGGAACTCGAGCGGCTGGTCGGGGCTCGTTTGTACGTCGGTCAGCATCGGCAGCTTGACGGCCTTGGCGAGGTAGTAGGCCGGGAGCGCAAGCCCCACGCAGGCAATGAAGATGGCGGCAACGGCGTGGCTCGCTCCCGACTGGCCGCCGAACCATATGCGGATGATGGAAAAGACGGAGATGGCGATGGCGATCAAGAGCCCAGCGATCGACACCGCGAGCAGGTTGATGGCAGCAGGCGTATTGAGCGAGGCGAAGCGATGCAGCAGGACCGTGAGGATGAGGAGCTGCACGAAGAACAGCGCGATGCGCTGCGCCCACACCGCCTCGTGGGCCTCCTTGACCGCATACCGCGCGGTCGTGTAGCGCGCCATTGAATAGCTCACGACAAAGTCCTCATCAATTTGCCGGCCCTCACAAGTCTAACCGCTACGCGCCTGGAATGGCAGGTTTGTGGTAATCCTCACGGGTAGAGGCGGGTCTTGGTCCAGGGGTCGCCAGGCGAAGCGCGGCGGAAGACCACGCGGTCATGCAGGCGGAAGGCCCCTGCCCGCCAGAACTCGATCTCGAGCGGGATGACCCGATAGCCGCTCCAATAAGACGGGCGCGGCACCTCGCCCGAGCCGAAGGCCTTGGTCAGCCTGACCACCTCCTCTTCGAGCACGGCGCGGCTTGCAAGCGGGCGCGATTGAGCCGAGGCGCAAGCCCCGATCCGGCTCTCGCGATGGCGCGTGGCGAAATAGGCATCGGCCTCCGCCTTGCTCGTGGACTCGATCGGCCCCCTGATGCGGATCTGGCGGCCAAGGCTCTTCCAATAGAAGAGGAGCGCCGCTTTCGGATTGCCGACAAGCTCGCGTCCCTTGGCGCTTTCTTGATTGGTGTAGAAGACGAAGCCCCTGGTGTCGGCCCCTTTTAAGAGAATCGCCCGCGCATTGGGGAGGCCGTCAGAATCGACGGTGGCCACCACCATGGCCTCGGGGTCGATGGGCTCGGCAGCCTCGGCTTCCTTCATCCATTGAAAGAATAGGGCAAAGGGGTCGCCCGCCTCGGTGAAGTCCGCCATTTCGCTTGGGCCTTGGCTTGCTTGGTGGAATTGGTCGTCCATGGGTCTTCGCTCTTGCTCTTAACGCTGGCTGAGAAATTTTTTCGCACGCCATCCCGTCCCGGCACGCGCATTTACGTTTTCCTCACCCTGATAGGGCACGATTGGCCCTGTTGATAGTGGGCGCGGGGGGAAAGTGATTCCCGCGTCGGAGTTTGGGGACGATTGGTTATGCGTACGTTCCGTTGGAACGCTCCTATCATCATGGGGGCGGGTGCTCTCCTCGTAGCGATTTTGGCGCCCGCCTCCTATCCTCTCAAGGCCGAGGATAGAGGAGCGCAAGGAAACGCCGGGGCACTGGTGCCGGCGGCGTCAGGCCTGAGCGAGCTTCGCGCGAGACTTGATCAGAGCGACCGGCAAGCGGCCTATCAGGCCCTGCAGCTCGCGCTCGATGAGCTCGGCGACGGCGTGACCCTCATATGGAAGCGCCCGGCGCGCGGACTCGAGGGCAGAATAAAGCCGGTGTCGGCCTTCCGCGACGACAAAGGCCGCGTGTGCCGCCACATCTTCTATTCGCTGTCGCTCGGCGGCTACGAGAAGGAGAGCGAAGGCAATGCCTGCCGCGAGGCCGACGGCTCCTGGACGCTAGCCGGCTGAAGTCTTGCCCGCCGCTCAAC
>JBLMXO010000346.1:0-5350 GCA_050257815.1 Actinomycetota bacterium | reverse complement strand
CTGAGCGGGTGCGTGCCGCCTTTGCGCTTGCCTGCGAGCGGTTCGGCGGCGTCGACATCGTCGTGTCCAATTCCGGTGCCGCCTGGCAGGGGAAGAACGGGGACGTCTCCGACGAGCTGTTGCGCAAGAGCTTCGAGCTCAACTTCTTCGCCCATCAGACCGTGGCTCAGGAGGCGGTGCGCATCATGCTGAAGCAGGGCACCGGCGGGGTGCTCCTGTTCAACATCTCGAAGCAGGCGGTGAATCCGGGCGTGAATTTCGGCCCCTACGGCCTGCCCAAGGCCGCGACCATGCTGCTGATGCGGCAATATGCTCTCGATTACGGCGCCGATGGCATCCGCTCGAACGGCGTCAACGCCGACCGGGTGCGGAGCGGGCTCCTGACCGACGCGATGATTGCCGCGCGCGCCAAGGCGCGCGGCGTCTCGGAGGCCGAGTATATGGCCGGCAACCTACTCAATCGCGAGGTGCTTGCCGAGGATGTGGCTCAGGCCTTTGTCAAACTGGCATTGGCGCACAAGACGACCGGCCATGTCGACACGGTCGATGGCGGCAATATCGCCGCCGCCCTCAGGTAAGCCGGTCCCTGCACGAAAAGGCGGCTATCCTAAGGGAGTTTTAACCACAAGCAGAGAGTCTTACGGCCACAACTTCGCGCGCGAGATTCGGCTGCAAGGCTAGGTCGAGCGGCGAGGGGCACTTCGCGCGTCCTCATAATCCGAGAGATCCCCGATGGCTCTGCGCTTGAAACTCACGCTCGCTTTCGCCGCCACGGCGATGATGGCCGTGGTGATATCGTTTGCGCTCGCATCAGCGATTTCCACCACAGCCCTTGCTGCCCTCCTGGCTCTGATCATCGCGGGCGGTTTCGGAGCCATCTTTGGCTACATGTTCGCTTCGCCAATCGCGCGAGCGCTGCTCGATCTCAACAACGTGATCTTGCGCTTCATCAAGTGGGACATGGATGGCGCCGTTCCGCATGCCGCTCGGGTGGATGAGGTCGGCGAGGTCGCCAAGGCTCTCAAGGCATTTCAGGCCGATGCCATCAGGTGGAGCGAGAGCCACAAGAGCGAGCAGGACAGCCAAGTCCAGGGGAGGCTCGCCTCCCAGCAGCGGACCGAGGAACTGATCCACCAATTTCGGGGTTCGATCGCGGGCATTCTCGGAGCCTTCGCCGACAGCGCGCGGTCGATGGACGAGACAGCGCGCTCGCTGTCGACGCTTGCAAGCGACACCAATGAACGGGTGGGAGTGGTCGCTTCTGCCTCAGACGAAGCCTCGGCGAATGTGCAGACGGTGGCGGCGACGGCAGAAGAGCTTGCCGTCTCGGTCGGCGAGATCGGAACGCGGGTCTCGACCGCAAGCCGTATCGTGAGCCAGGTCACGGAGAATGCACGCACCGCCAATCTCAAGGTCGAAGGGCTTGCCACGGCTGCGCAGAGGATCGGCGACGTGGTGAGCTTGATTCAAGACGTCGCCGCCCAGACCAACCTGCTTGCGCTTAACGCTACGATCGAGGCCGCACGCGCAGGCGAGGCGGGTAGAGGTTTCGCCGTAGTCGCGAGCGAGGTGAAGACGCTCGCCGACCAGACTGCCAAGGCGACCGACGACATCAAGCAGCAGATCGCGGCCATCCAGGCATCGACTAACAGCGCGGTCGATGCCATGCAGTCGATCGTCACCACCATGGGTGAGGTCAACCGCAACACGCAGGAGATTGCCGGAGCCGTGCAACAGCAATCGGCGGCGACATCGGAGATCTCGCATAGCGTGCGTCAGGCTGCGCGCGGCACCGAGGACGTGGTGGCGCATATGCCGGGGGTGACCAAGGCGGTCGACGAGACGAGCCAATCTGCGACGCAGATGCTGCAAGTCTCCCGCGATCTCTCCCGTCAGGCCGAGCAGCTCCGCCATACGGTGGAGAACTTCCTGCGCCAAGTTGCGGCGGCCGACACGCTGAAGCGCGCCGGCTAAACGCCGCGCTTGCGAACGCTAGGCAGTTGACTGGCCCAACCCGGGCAGGGAAAGCTTCTTCCAGGCCTCAATCAGCGTGGGAGGGCAAGGCTTGGGCCGCATCTTTCGTACCTTTTTCGCCGGAGTCCTGGCGCTCCTGCCGATCGCCGTCACCGTTTTCGTCACCGCCTGGGTCGGTGCGCTGGTCGCGAGCTATGCTGGACCCGGCAGCTTCATCGGCCGGTTGATCACCGCGCTCGGCACCTCGCTCGGCCTAGATATCGAACCCTCGTCCACGGCGGCCTATTTGCTCGGACTTGCCATCATTCTCGGCGCAATCTTCGTGCTCGGCTTGCTTGTCGAGTCGGGCTTGCGCTCGTTCATCTCGGACAGTTTCGACTGGCTGATGACGCGCATACCGCTCGTGTCCAACATCTACGATCTGTCGAAGCGCTTCGTGGCCATCGTCGATCGTGGCGATCAGGGTGACCTCAAGAGCATGAGCCCTGTGTGGTGCTTCTTCGGTGGCGAGGGAAGCGCCGCGGTGCTTGCCTTGATGCCGTCGCATCAGCCGGTCGCGATCGGCGAGCACAGCTATCTCGGCGTTCTCGTGCCGTCCGCGCCGGTTCCCTTCGGCGGCGCGTTGATCTACGTGCCGGCAAGCTGGGTGAAACCGGCAGACGGCGGGGTCGAGCGGCTGATGAACGTGTATGTGTCGATGGGGGTGACGCCACCGATCGCCATTCCGGCGCCCGCCCAAGCGTCGGCAGCAAATCCGGCAAAGTCGCCACGAAGGCGAAATAAGGCGAAAGAATTGCCTTCCGATTAGGCATTTTGCCCCAGGGGTACCTTGCCTCAGCGATCGTTCGCCTCAGGGGCCGGTGCTTTTTTTTGCACTATCGATCGGGGGCTACCACGAGGTAGTCCTTTGGAGGAGATGCGATCATGAAAAAGCTTGTTCTGTCCCTGATGGCTCTTGGTTTCGCAGTGGCCGTCGTTCCCGCCGCTTCCTATGCCGCCGAGCCGAAAACAAAGGCGGCCTGCGAGAAGGCTAAGATGAAGTGGGACGATGCAACGAAGACCTGCTCGAAGCCGTAACGCTTTACTAGCACTCGTCGTGAACCCAACGATCGGCGGCGGGGTAACACCCGTCGCCGATTTTTTGCGCGGAGCGTTCTGCGCTACGTCGCGAAGCGGAAATGCAGGACGTCGCCGTCCTTCACCTCATACTCCTTGCCCTCAAGCCTGAGCTTGCCCGCATCGCGCGCGCCGGCTTCGCCTGAAAGCGTCACGTAGTCGTCATAGGCGATGGTCTCGGCGCGAATGAAGCCTTTCTCGAAATCGGTATGGATCACGCCTGCGGCTTGCGGCGCGCGCGTGCCCCGCGTCACGGTCCAGGCGCGTGCCTCCTTGGGGCCCGCGGTGAAATAGGTGATCAGTCCCAGAAGCTTATAGCCCTCGCGGATGAGGCGATTGAGGCCGGGCTCAGCGAGTCCGAGCTCGGTGAGATAGGCTTTGCGCTCCTCCGGCTGAAGCTCGGCAAGCTCGGCCTCGATCTTGGCGGAGATGACGACGCAGCCTGCGCCTTCGGCCTTCGCCAGCGCCTCGACGCGCGCCGAATAGGCATTGCCCGTTGCCGCGGATGCCTCGTCGACGTTGCACACATAGAGCACGGGCTTTGACGTGAGCAGACCAAGGCTTCTGAAGGCAATCCGCTCATCCTCGTCGACAGCGGCCAGCCGCGCGGGTTTGCCGTCACGCAAGAGGACGAGCGCGCGCTCCAGCAGCGCAAGCGTCTGCTTTGCCTCTTTGTCCTGGCCTCTGATCTTCTTCTCGAGGATTGGCACGCGCCGTTCTAGGCTGTCGAGATCGGCGAGCATCAGCTCGGTTTCGATGGTCTCGGCGTCGGCGATCGGATCGACCCGGCCCTCGACATGGACCACGTCGGGGTCGTCGAAGCAGCGCAGCACGTAAGCGATGGCGTCGACCTCGCGGATAACGGCGAGGAACTGATTGCCGAGCCCTTCGCCCTTGGACGCGCCGCGCACCAGCCCAGCGATGTCAACGAAAGTGAGACGTGTCGGCACGATCTGCGCCGACTTGGCGATCGCGGCGAGCTTGTCGAGCCTCGGATCGGGGACGGGCACATCGCCCACATTGGGCTCGATGGTGCAGAACGGATAGTTGGCGGCCTGCGCCGCAGCACTCTCGGTCAGCGCGTTGAACAGGGTGGACTTGCCGACATTGGGCAGCCCGACGATCCCGCATTTGAATCCCATCGTGCCTTGTTCCCGCTATGAGCCGAGCCAGCGGCGGAGCTTGCTCGCCAGCGTCCCCTCAGGCTGCTCGGTCTTGGCCTCTTCGTTGGTCTCCTTACGGCGAGAAGCAGTCTTCTCGCGTGGGGCAGGCTTCGTCTTCTCCTCGGCCTCGGGCTGCATGGCATGGGCGACGCGCGACTGGAACTTGTCGTTGGCGCCTTCAGCCAGATAGGGCGCCTCAGCGGCGATCGCGCCGAGCAACGACTCGAGCCACTCATGCTCGGCCTTGGCGAAATCGCGCAACACGTAATTGATAACCTGGTCTCTCGATCCGGGATGGCCGATGCCGATCCTCACACGCACATAGTCGTTGCCGATATGCGCGGTCAGCGATTTGAGCCCGTTGTGGCCAGCGACACCTCCGCCGGTCTTCACGCGCACCTTGCCTGGCGCAAGATCGAGCTCGTCATGGAAGACGATCACGTCGGCAAGGTCGAGCTTGTAGAAGCGCACTGCCTCGCCAACCGCGCGCCCCGACTCGTTCATGAAGGTCTGCGGCTTGAACAGGAGCACGGGCTCTGGGCCAAGCTTGCCCTCGGACAACAGGCCCGAGAAGCGCTTGCGCCACGACAGGAAGTCGTGCGCGGCAGCAATAGCATCGACTGCCATGAAACCCACATTGTGGCGGTTGAAGGTGTATTGGCCCCCGGGATTGCCGAGGCCGACAAAGAGCTTCATCGCCAGTCACCTTGAGCAAAGGCTCGAGCAGACGCCAACACTCGCCCGCGCGGGAAGAAGCTACTTCTTCTTCTCTTCCTTTGCCTTCTCCTTCTCGGCGGGAGCACCCTCGGCAGGAGCGGCAGCCGCGCCTTCGACGGCGGCGGCGGCCTCAGCGGCGGCGGTCGCGCCGGCGACCGGCTCTTCAGCCGAGCGTCCGACAATCGTGGCCACGGTGAAGTCGCGCCCGGTAATGGTCGTGCGCACGCCCTTGGGCAAAGCAATGGCCGAGATATGCACGGAGTCGCCGATCTCGAGACCGGAGAGGTCTACCTCGAAATGGTCCGGGATGGCATCGGCCGGACAGCGCACCGCAATCTCGTGGCGCACGATATTGAGCACGCCACCGCGCTTCAGGCCCG
>JBLMXO010000345.1:0-7857 GCA_050257815.1 Actinomycetota bacterium | reverse complement strand
GGGGGCTGCTCGCGGATGGCGCTGAAGCGCCCAAGTTCCGCTTCGGCAAGCCGGTGTCGAACGAGCCTGAGTGGCGTCTGGTGGCTGGGCTCGGCATTGGCGCTGCCTTTCTCATCTTTCTATCTGCCGCCCTTGGCGCGCATTATCGCCCGACCGCGACAAGGACTTGGCGCACCGACCTCTCAGTCGCTTTGACCGCTCTTGCTTCGGGTCTCACCATCGGGCTCGCAGCCCTCAGCCTGCCGATCGAAAGCGTCGAGCCTGGCGACAGGCTGCGCTCCTTGGCAATTTTCGCACTCGCCGCCGCTCCGCTTGCCGCTTGTTTCGCTCTCACCCACGGCGATCACCTGCCTGGCTTTGATCTCCTCCTCGATCCGTCACGTTGGCGGCGAAAGGATCTGATCAGCCTCGTGCTTGCCGGCCTCTTTGCGGCAACGATGATCGCCGCCATGCATGTGGCGCTCGGGCTCGTGTTCGACCCGCGCTACAAGGACTTCCCGCTCGCCGCGCTAACGGGTCCGGTGGTCGCCTTTGCCGTCCTCGGCTTCAGCTTCGCTGGTACGCTTGGGTCTCTTCGCCCCAGAAGCGCCGAGATCCTCGCTGCCGCCGTGCTTGCCGGCTCCGCACTCTTCATCATCGCCAATGAGGGGATCGCCAATTGGCAGGCGCTCCTCTTCGCCTCCCTGCTGATCGTGCTCGCGCTCACTTTGTTGCAGGCCGAGGCCGGGCAAAGCTCAACACAAGCAGGGTGATGGCAAGCGCCGCGACGCGCGTGTTGTAGAGAACGAGCCCGAGCAGCGCGAAGACCAGGCCGACCCCAAGCACCACCATGTTGGGGCGCCAAAGTTGCACCATGGCCGCGATCAAGGCCGTCCAGCCGAAGCACTCATTGACGAACATGATGATCACCACAAGCCTGAGCTTGCAGGTGAAACTCGCTTCGCCCGCCTCGCAAGCCAAACCGATTGGTGTGTTCTGGATGATGTCGTAGCGGAGGAAAAGAGCTGCCCCTAGCGCTGTGACAGCGAGGGTGGCGAGAATCACAATTGCCTGCCGTGACGGCGCAAATTGAGGTTGCGGCCCCGCCTTAGTGTTTCCCTCAAATGTCATGGGTGGGAGCCGGCCGGTGCAAGTCACGAATATTCCCAATAGCAAGGGCCCCTGAATGCAGTCAAAACCGATGTGGTTCCTATCCTCGAAAAGACCGGGGCCAACGAAGTTGCCGTCGGGGCTTGGCACTGCGCCCTCCGCCCTCTAAGAGCGAGCGTAGAGGACAATTTCACTCATGAACGAGATCACGCGTCAGCCCAAGCTGCTCAAAGATTATGCGCCTCCTCCCTATCTGATCGAGGAGGTTGAGCTCGACGTGAGACTTGCGCCACGCGCGACGCGCCTCGCCTCCAAGCTCAGGCTGCGCCCCAATCCGAAGGTGGCACTCGGCGGCAAACCTCTCGTCCTCGATGGCGAAGGTCTCGCGCTGGAAAGCGTCGCGCTCGATGGTAGGTCTCTCGCGCCAGGAGACTATGAGCTGAAAGACAGCTCGCTCACCATTGCCAACGTCCCCGCGCATCCCTTCACCCTCGAGCTCGTCACCTATTGCGACCCCGAGACGAACACCGCCCTCTCGGGTCTTTATCTGTCGCGCGGAACGTATTGCACCCAATGCGAGCCGGAAGGCTTTCGTCGCATCACTTTCTTTCTCGACCGGCCCGACGTGCTCGCGGTCTATACCGTACGGATCGAGGCCGAGCGCACGGTGGCTCCGGTGCTGCTGTCCAATGGCAATCCCATCGAGCAGGGAGACCTCCCTGGCACGACCCGCCATTTCGCCGTGTGGCACGATCCCTTCCCCAAGCCCTCTTACCTTTTCGCTCTCGTCGGCGGCAATCTCGCCATGGTGCCTGACAGCTTCGTCACGGCTTCGGGCCGCAAGGTCGATCTCGCCATCTATGTCGAGCCCGGCAAGGAGGACCGCTGCTCCTGGGCCATGGAGTCGCTCAAGCGCGCCATGCGCTGGGATGAGGAACGCTTCGGCCGCGAATACGATCTCGACGTGTTCAACATCGTCGCCGTCAGCGATTTCAACATGGGAGCGATGGAGAACAAGGGTCTCAACATCTTCAACGACAAGCTCGTGCTTGCCCGCCCCGACACCGCGAGCGATGCCGACTACGCCTCGATCGAGGGCGTAATCGCGCATGAATATTTCCACAACTGGACTGGAGATCGCGTCACCTGCCGCGATTGGTTCCAGCTCTGTCTGAAAGAAGGACTGACCGTCTTCCGCGACCAGGAATTCACCTGCGACACGCGCTCAGGTCCCGTCGAGCGCATCGCGGCCGTGCGCATGCTGAAGACGCATCAATTCCCTGAGGACGCAGGGCCCCTCGCCCATCCCGTGCGGCCCGCCTCCTATATCGAGATCAACAACTTCTATACGGCGACCGTCTACGAGAAGGGTGCCGAGGTCTGCCGCATGCTGCAGACCCTGCTCGGGCGCGACGGCTTCCGCAAAGGCCTCGACCTCTATTTCGAGCGCCATGACGGAGAGGCGGTGACGGTCGAGGACTTCGTCGATGCGATGGCCGATGCGAACGCGCGCGACCTGTCCCAATTCATGCTCTGGTATACGCAAAGCGGCACTCCCGAGATCGCCTGCTCGCTTGACTACGATGCTCACGCCAAGACGGCGCGTCTTGCCGTGAGCCAGATCGTCCCGCCGACGCCGGGTCAGAATAAGAAAGAGCCGATGCTGATCCCGCTGAAAATGGGGCTGATCGGCGCCAATGGCGATGAGCTTCCGCTTAAGCTCGCAGGGGACGGCGCTGCCAGCGATGGCCTGCTCGAGGTGACGAGCCGCGAGCAGATTTTCGAGTTCCACGACATCCCCTCACCGCCGACGCCGTCCTTGCTGCGCGGCTTCTCCGCGCCCGTCCGTCTCACCATCAGCCTCGATCCCGACCAGATCGAATTCCTGATGATGCACGACAAGGACCCCTTCAATCGCTGGCAGGCGGCGCAGACTTACGCGACCAATCTCATGACCGCGGCAGCACGCGAAGGCAGCGACATGGCCCGCGCCAAGGGGAAGGAGGCCGTGCGCCTTGCCCAAGCGCTCGGCCAAACTGCGGGCGATCCCTCGCTCGCGGCCGCCTATCGCGCCGAGTTCCTCAAGCTTCCGAGCGAGTCAGACATCGCGCGAGAGCTTGCCCGCAATGTCGACACCGATGCCGTACGCAACGCGCGTGAGACTTTGCGTGGGACGATCGCAGGCGAGATCGGCTCAAGCCTCGGCGAGCTGTATGACGCAATGGTGCCGCAAGGCCCCTATTCGCCAGATCCTGAGAGCACGGGCATTCGCGCGCTCCGCGGCGCCGCACTCGATCTTATCGTTGCGACCGGCGAGCCCTCCGAGATCGCGCGCGCCGAGCGGCATTACCGCCAAGCGACCAACATGACCGATCAGATCTCGGCGCTCGCCATCCTCTCTTACCTCGAGAGCCCTGCGCGCGACGAGGCGCTCGCTCATTTCTACCGCCGCTGGCAGGACGAGCCGCTCGTCCTCGACAAATGGTTCGCGGTACAGGCGCGCGCCGCGCGGAAAGACCCCGTCGAGACGGTACGGAGCCTCATCTCTCACCCGAAATTCTCGCTAAAAAACCCGAACCGCGTGCGCGCCCTGATCGGGAGCTTCGTCCATGGCAACCCGACGGGGTTCAACCGCGCTGACGGCGCTGGCTTTAGGCTGCTCGCCGATCAGGCGCTGGAAATCGACAAGTTCAACCCTCACGTCGCCGCGCGTCTGCTCGGTGCCTTCGAGAGTTGGCGCATCCTGGAACCCGTGCGTCAGGCACGGGCCAAGGCTGTGCTCGAGGATCTCGCCGCCCAGAAGCTCTCCACCGACAGTTACGAGATCGTCACCAAGACCCTTGGGGCGTCCTAGAGTCGGCCGACAGTCAACCGGTCATTAACCGCTTTTCCACAGTTTTCCCCTAGACAGACAGAGTCGTCATCGATTCCAATGGTCGAAGGCGATTCGGAGATGCGGCAACACTCCGGCGCGTAAAGCTGGAGTGCTTTGAAGGGGGACCGAATGTCTCGGGCGCGTTCCGCGCGTGGGGGAGCATTCGCTGTCGCGGGGCCTGACTTTCAGGCGCTGCGCGCGAGCATCAGCCGGCATCTTCCCGGCACCGAGCTCTTGCGGCGCCTGATACCTATTCTCCTCATCACTTTCGCCTGCGTTGCCTGCGCTGGCTTCGCCTTCCAACTGGTCGAGGGCAAACGCGCAGCACTTGAGGCCGCACAAGCCAAACTCGCACTTCTCGCCGATAACGCCGCTCTCACCCTCAAGGACAAGACTTTAAGCTCGAGCGAAAGCTGGCAGGCGGCACTGGCCGAGAGCCTGCCCAAAGGGGCGACCAGCAATGACCGCCACGCGCTGCTCGCCGATGCGGAAGGCAATATTCAGGCGCAAGCCCCGCTCGGCAGCGCCCATGCCCGCAATCTGCTGACTGTTCTCGGGCCTCAGCAGCCGCTCACCACCTTCGGCGCGGATGCTGGCGTGTTGCGCCTAACATTGGTCGACGGCACCGACGCCATCGTCACCGTCCGCGATATCGCCAAGACCGACGTGCAACTGGCTTTCTTTCAACCTATCGACGAAGCGCTTCTCGATTGGAGGCGCGACGCGAGCCTCGAGATCACGCTCCTCGTCTGCACCGGCCTCTTGCTTGCACTGCTCGCCGGCGGCCTTTGGTATCTTGCTCCCGTCACGAACTCGGCAAGCTCGGAGGGCCTCGGCAAAGAGCTGACCGAGGCGCTGCCCGGCTGCGGCGTATGGCGCCTCAATCTCGCCCGCGGCTACATTTACTGGTCGGCGCCGATGTACCGGCTGCTTGGGCTGGAGCCGTCCGACAAGGCCATGCCCTTCCGCATGCTCGCGAAGGCTCTCCATCCTAACGACGATCTCAAGGCGGAACTCGACCGGCATCTGCGCGACGGAATTTCCGCCTTCGACCAGAGTTTCCGGCTCCGCCATGCCGACGGCCATTGGATGAATTTCAGACTACGCGGTCATATTACGCGAAATGCCGATAACCGCGAGCCGTGCCTGACCGGCATCGCCGCGATCTCCGAGCAGGAGCTGGTGCACGTCTCACCCGACGATAACGCGCGGCTGCGCGACGCGGTGGAGACGATCTCTGAGGCCTTCGTGCTATGGGATCGCGACAACAAGCTCGTGATGTGCAACAGCAAATATCAGCAGTTCCACGGCCTTTCCGACGATATGGTGCATGTCGGCAGCCCCTATGAGGATGTCATCGCCGCAGCCTCTGAGCCGATCGTCTCCAAGCGTGTCGCTGTTGCCGGCACTGATGACGACGACAGCCGCACCTATGAAGCACAGATTGAAGACGGCCGCTGGCTGCATATCAACGAGCGCCGGACCAAGGACGGCGGTTATGTCAGCGTCGGCACCGACATCACCGTGCTGAAGGAGAGTCAGCAGCGGTTGGCCGAGAGCGAGCAGCAGCTTAGGGCGAGCGTGTCTGAACTTAGAATCTCGCGTCGCGAGCTTGAGCAGCAGAAGCAGCAGCTTGTCGATCTTGCCGAGAAATACGCCCACGAAAAGAACCGCGCCGAGGCCGCGAACCGGGCGAAATCCGAGTTCCTCGCCAATATCAGCCATGAGTTGCGCACGCCGCTCAACGCTGTAATCGGCTTCTCCGAGGTCATGCAGCAAGCTCTGTTCGGTCCGCTCGGGCATGCCAAATATCAGGAATATGCCCGCGACATCTACGCGAGCGGCACTTATCTGCTCGAAGTGATCAACGACATCCTCGACATGTCCAAGATCGAGGCCGGGCGGCTGTCGCTCGACGTCAGCTCCGTGGACGTCGCCGACATCATCGCCGACAGCATGAAGGTCGTGAGCCAGGCCGCGGCCGAGCGCAATATCACTCTCTCCCGCCAAGGCCCGCACCATCTCACCCTCGAAGCAGACCGCCGCGCTCTGAAGCAGGTCTTTCTCAATCTCCTCTCCAACGCCGTGAAGTTCACCCGCGACGGCGGCAGCGTCGAGGTGCATCTGTCGCGCGCGCGGGGCGCAGTGAAGATCGCCATCAAGGACACCGGCATCGGCATCCCCGAGGCCGACATCGCCAAGCTCGGACGACCGTTCGAGCAGGTCGAGAACCAATTCTCAAAGAGCCATCAGGGAAGCGGACTCGGTCTTGCCATCTCGCGCGCCCTCGTCGAGCTTCACGGCGGCTCATTGCGCATCACGAGCCGCGAAGGCCAAGGCACGACCGTGACCTTGATGCTACCGCTTCGTCCGGTGATCGCCGACGAAGAGCCGAAGCTCGCAGCGTCAGCCTAAGTTCCTCGAACCTATTTCACGATCCGGTCGAAGGCCTCGCGCACATCCCGCACGGTATTCTTCAAGATCGATTCGAGGCTCGTGAAGTCAGGCATCTCCGCTGCGCGGGCGAGCAGGTCCTTGAGTGCCCGCGGCGCTTCCTCGGGCACAAAGGGCTTATCGAGACAGAGCCGCAAAACTTGGGTCAGCGTGCAATAGAGCTGCGCGGCCGGAACCAGGATCTCGGCCTCACGATCTCCAAGCACGCCCGCAGACGACAGTTTGGAGAGCGCAAGCTCGGTGTTCTGGTTAAGTACGCTCGGTTGATCGGCTGCGCTGACGAGCTGCAAGAACTGGGCGATGAATTCAAGGTCGATCAGCCCTCCTCTTACCTGCTTCAGGTCCCATTGGTCCCGACTCCCCTTCTCGACCTCGATCTTCGCCCGCATGGAAATGACATCGGCCGCCACGGTGGCGCGGTCGCGCGGCCGCGCCAACACCTCTTTGATCGTGGCATTGATGTGCTGGCGGAGCATGGCCGGCCCGGCGATGACGCGTGCCCGTGTCAGGGCAAGATGCTCCCAAGTCCAGGCCGTGCCCTTCTGATAGGCGATGAAGCTCGACAGCCTGGTGGCGACCGGCCCCTGGCTTCCCGACGGGCGGAGACGCATGTCGACTTGATAGAGCGAGCCCTCCGCCGTCTCTGCCGAGAGGGCCGCGATCAGTCTCTGGGTGAAGCGCGTATAATATTGCGGTCCCGGCAACGGCTTCGGTCCATCGGAATGCGCCTCCTCCCCCTCATAGTCATAGACGAGGATGAGATCGAGGTCTGAGCCCGCCGTCATCTCGCGACCGCCGAGCTTCCCCATGGCCACGATCGCAGCCTGCCCGCCGGGAAGCCGCCCGTGCTGGCTGATGAGCTCCGCCTCGACGCGCGAGGCGCACGCCTCGATCAAAGTCTCGGCGTGCCCGGTATAGGCCGCTCCCGCCTGGCGCGCCGAGAGCGTGCCCGAGATGACGCGGACCCCGATAAGGAAACCCTGCTCGCGTCCGACGATGCGTGCCCGGTCGAGCGCCTCCTGGTAGTCGACAGCTTGCGCGATCGAGCTCGAGATCAATTCTTTCAGCTTGGCTTGCGTCGGCACCGTGCCGAAAAAGCCTGGGTCGAGCACGGCATCGAGCAGCCGCGGGCGGCGGCTGATGATGCGCGCGAGCCTCGGCGCCGTACCCATGATGTCGGCGATCAGGCGAAGAAGGCTGGGATTCGCCGCAAGGAGGGAGAAGAGCTGAACGCCTGCCGGCAGGTCGGCAATCACCCTGTCGAAGATGGCGAGCGCGAGGTCGGGCTCAGCCGTGTGGCTCAAGGCGTCGAGCAAGTGGGGCAGGAACTCGATCAGCCGCTCGCGGGCGCGCTCGCTGCGGGTGGCGGCGTAGCGGCCCGACTGCCAAGCGCGAATAGCATCAACCGCCGCCTTCGGATTGCGGAACCCGAGCTTCTC
>JBLMXO010000344.1:0-3857 GCA_050257815.1 Actinomycetota bacterium | reverse complement strand
AGACGCGCGGGCCTCACGCAAGTTTCAAGGGAGAGTGATTGGCGGGTGGCGTGCGGGCGCTGCTATAGCGGCTCATTGACGCTTCGCAAAGGATCGCGCCGCCATGATCGCTCGCCGCACTTTCCTCCTCGCCGCTATCCTCGCAGCAGCTCTCTTTGGCTCAGTGCAAGCAGCGTCCGCCGCCGAGTGGAAGAGCTTCACGCAAGCCGATTTTGAGGCCGCCAAGAAAGACGGCAAATCTATTCTCGTCGATATCTTCGCGCCGTGGTGCCCGGTGTGCCGGGCGCAGAACCCGATCCTGACGAAGCTCACGCGCGAGCCCGAGTTCAAGGATCTGGTCGTGTTCAAGGTCGACTTCGACAATCAGAAGGCCGACGTGCGCGCGCTTGGAGCCACGTCGCAAAGCACGTTGATCACCTTCAAGGGCGAGACGGAGACGGGGCGCTCGGTCGGCGAAACCAATCCCGACAAGCTCGCCGCGCTGGTGAAGGGCGCGCTGTAGCGCGCTCTCGTGAGCGGAGCCGCGCCATGATCGCGACGCTCGGACTTGCCTTTCTCGCTGGCGTTCTGTCGGTGCTGTCGCCCTGCGTGTTGCCGCTTCTCCCCATCGTGCTTGGCACCGCAGCGAGCGAGCACAGGCTCGGTCCGATCGCGCTTGCCGCGGGGCTTGCCCTCTCCTTCGTGACCATCGGCCTGTTCGTCGCGACCATCGGCTTTGCCGCCGGCATCGATAGCGGCGTGTTCCGCGCCATTTCCGCCGCGATCCTCATCGCTGTCGGTCTCGTGCTTCTGGTGCCGAAGCTTCAGGCACAGTTCGCCCTCGCAGCGAGCCCGGTCGGCAATTGGGTCGACGAGCAGCTTGGCGGCTTCGCCACCACTGGTCTATGGGGGCAGTTCGCCCTTGGCCTTCTGCTCGGCGCGGTATGGAGCCCTTGCGTCGGCCCGACGCTCGGCGCGGCATCGGTCCTCGCTGCCAAGGGCGAGAATCTCAGGGAGGTCGCGCTCACCATGTTCGTGTTCGGGCTCGGCGCGGCTCTCCCGCTCATGCTGCTCGGCTTCCTATCGCGCGAGGCGATGATGCGGATGCGCGGGAAGCTGATGGAGGCGGGTAAAGGCGGCAAGATGCTGCTCGGCGGCCTTCTCGTCGCGATCGGTCTTTTCGTGGCAACTGGTCTCGACAAGAAGCTCGAGACGGTGCTGGTCGATGCCTCGCCAGCCTGGCTGACCGAGCTTACCACCCGTTTTTGAAGCCCATCCGGAACCCGGCATACGACGGTGGCGTTTAGCCGCACGTCAACCACGACATTCAGGGGGATGCGAAAGATGGGTTGCTCAGCTTGCGGGGTGTCCTGCGATAGTCCATGCGCGATTATTTGCTACTCGGATTGCTCGGTGTGCTGGGTCGACGCACCGGCGATGGCCGCCAAGATGATCGTCGACATTAAAAGCGATGCGCTAAAGAGCGGTCGCGAGATGAAACTCACAGGCGCGACGGACGTGCGCGTCTGCATAAACGACATGCCGGCCGATCGGCTCGCAGCTTTTCTCGCTTTGGTCTATCCGGAGGGGCGGATCGGAAAACCCGCCGCAAAAACCGTCAGCAAGACCGTCGCAGGAACGCTCGATGGGGTGATCGAGCAGATTGGGTTTGGCGAAACCGCTGATTGACGGATTACGGCTCGAGTTCGGTATCCCAGTAGAGATAATCGAGCCAGCTCTCATGCAGGTAGTTCGGCGGGAAGAGCCGACCGTTGCGATGGAGCTCGAACACCGTGGGGCGATAAGGCTTCTGCGCCGGGTGCATATGCGCCTCCGCGGGCAGCTTGCCGCCCTTCAGCAAATTGCACGGTGCGCACGCGGTGACGACGTTCTCCCAGCGCGTGAGACCGCCGCGCGAACGCGGAATGAGATGGTCGAAGGTGAGATCCTCATCGTCACCGCAATATTGGCAGGTGAAGCGATCGCGCAGGAACACGTTGAATCGGGTGAAGGCCGGATAGAGCGCTGGCCGCACGTAGTTCTTGAGCGAGACGACGCTCGGCAGCTTCATCTCGAAAGTGGGAGAGCGGACTGAGCGGTCGTATTCGGAGACGATGTTCACGCGATCGAGGAAGACGGCTTTCACCGCGTCCTGCCAGCCCCACAGCGAGAGCGGATAGTAGGAGAGCGGCCGGAAGTCGGCGTTGAGCACAAGGGCTGGAAAAGTGCCGGGGGCGGCCGATGCGGTTGCGACGTTCAAGGCGATCAATCCTCGATCTTGCCCGTCGCACTCGGGCCAAAGCCTCCTTATGCGGCGGCATACTATAGGGGCATGTCACGAATGTGAAGGGCCCTACATGCTGTGGTGACAGCGACTCACGCTACAGCTTTTTGCTGGCACCCGCGAAGCCTTGCGTGAAGCACGAAGAAGATGGTGTGGCCCGATGATGTTGGCAGGCCCGAGGTGCTCCGACCCTAATAGAAGGAGCCGTCTTCGCCTTCCCAACCCTTTTCCGTCTTACGGAAATGAAGAGCCTGGGAGAAATTCAGTTCACCGCCGGGTGGTACAAACTGACGCTGCATAGCGGAGCACTGAGTTTGTCCCCAAAAATTGCTGAATGTGAAATTCTGACTCGCTTGGCAATCTTTGTTGGCGCCATCGGGGAACTGCACCGTCGCCTTGAATGAGAGCTCATACACGTCGAATCCCGCCAAGCTTCCTTCGACACCGTTCGTCTTTTCAAAGGATGTCACACTGTAAGGTGCATCACCAAATTGTCATTTGAGAAGGTTTTCAAAGACCGATCTTGCGTTCGCTTCCGTCGGAGTGCACGCGAAGAGGCAAAACGCAAGGGCTTGATGATTGACCAAGAGGGCTAGCGCCGTTCCAACGAGCGCTCCGACGACCGACCGCATGTCGCTTCCAGGTTTGGTTCTGAGCGTGGGTCGAATAGTAGCACGCAATTCTTGTGCATGTAACTTGGCGCAACTCTCAGCTGCGACGGCGTGAGGGCCATCGCAGAAAAGTCAGCTGAGCTGAGCTGCCGTGGCGGCGAAGGCTTGGCGCAAGAACGCGCCGCCGAGGCGCAAGCCCTCGCCGTCGATGCCGTGGCCGATGCCTTCCGCGACATGCCACTCGACGGGAAGTCCCGCTTTGGCGAGCTGCTCGCGCGCCATGAACATGGCATCGACGGGGATGACCTCGTCCGCATCACCATGGACGAGCAGAATGGCAGGTCCTGATCCTGGACCGCCTGGCAGAGCTTCGAGTGTCGCGAGAGCGCCGGAATAGCCGACGATCGCGGCAGGCGCGGGGTTCCTCGTGAGGCCAACACCGAGCGCCATCATCGTCCCTTGGCTGAAGCCGACGAGGGCGAGCGCGCGGGGCGGAAGGTTCATCCGCTTGAGCTCGGCATCGAGGAAGGCATTGAGCACGGGCGCGGCATGTTTCACCCCGCGCACGAGCTCGCCCGAATCGCGGAAGGTGAGATTGAACCATTGCCGCCCCATGGGCGACATGGCGCAAGGCTCAGGCGCGTTCGGCGAGACGAAGGCCGCGTGCGGCAAGCGCTTCGCCCATTCGCGGCCAAGCCCGATCAGGTCATTGCCGTCGGCGCCATAGCCATGCAGGAACACGACGAGCTGCTTCGCGGCGCCTCCCGCCGCAGGCGGTAATCTCGGTCCATCGATAAGCAGCGTCATCGCTGCAAGACCCCGTTGCAGCACCCCTTTACGGATTTTCTTCGGGCACTTCGTCGGAGGAATGTGCGTTGAGCTGCCCGTAATTCTGGATGCCGATCTCGCTCAAGAGATTGAGCTGCGTCTCGATGTGATTGATGTGACCTTCCTCGTCGGCGAGCAGATCCTCGAACAGATCC
>JBLMXO010000343.1:0-3125 GCA_050257815.1 Actinomycetota bacterium | reverse complement strand
ACGCCCAGCATGACGTCGTTAGAGGTGATATCGTTGATGTTCAGACTCTTATACGAGCTTGACCCGTCGAAGGCGGTGACGCGTCCGCTACTCGCATCGCCGAGATTGGTGTAGCGGTAGGACAGGTCGAGCGTGAGCGAGGGCGTCACGTCATAGGCCAAGCCGCCATAGACGGCCCAAGCGAAGTTCGTCTCGGTGTTGCTCTGAGCGTAGAACACGCTGTTGTTGGGAACGTTGACGTCCTTCAGACCATTGACGGAGATCGAGGCGAAGCCGACACCGCCGCCGACATAGGGCGTGATACACCAATAGGTGCCGAGGTCGATATAGCCGTTGACCCAGGCCGACCCAGCTCTGGATGTCAGCCGTGTATTCGTTGGTCCCGGGAAGGAAGGTTCCATCGGCCTCGTTGCTGGCACGGCTGAACGAGCCGTTGCCACCCGGATACCTGTCCTGAGCGAGGAAAGTCGAATCGCCGCGATATTCACCCGTCATGTCGAAGCGAAACCACCTGTTGACTTGGTAGCCGACGCCCAGACCAAAGAGTGGCGAGCTCTTGATGTCGTTGTGGAAGACATTGAAGTCGTTGAACTTGAAAAGCTCTGAGTCGATGCTGTCGACATGCGGATTGGCCGCGCCGACGAAGCCCTTGAGGTACCACGGGCTATCGCAGCCCACGCAGACGGGCGGTGGCGGCGGTGGCGGAAGGCCTAGGTCTGCGGCTGCGGCTCCTGCGGTCTGACCCAGAAGCAGCGCTAAACCGATAATGATTGCGCGAGTCTGTCCCATCTCTGTCCCCTCTCGACTGGCAGCCTGAAAAGCCAACGGCTGTCTCATTTCGGGACTATGGAAGGGAAATGGTTAACGGTCCCCTAACCGCCGTCTCGGTTCGGGATGGCACTGTGGCAAAGCGGCCACGCAGCCTCTAGATGACTGAGATAGTTGAACTTTTCGCCTGACTCGGCCGGTCGAAGCGCTTAGGCCGCTGCGTCCGACAGGGCGTGAACGATGTCGGAGACCACAGTCTTGATCAGACGCTCGTCGTCGCCTTCCGCCATCACTCGAATCACGGGTTCGGTGCCCGAGGGACGGATGACGAGACGGCCGGATTTGCCGAGCTTTGACTTGCCGGCGGTGATCGCCCTTTGCACACTCACATTGTCGAGCGGCTGGCCGCCGTTCTTATAGCGCACGTTCTTGAGGATCTGGGGCAACGGCTCGAAACGGTTGCAGATCTCGCTGACCGGCTTGCCGCTCTGCGCGACCACGGCGAGGAGCTGGAGCGAGGTCACGAGTCCATCGCCAGTGGTCGAGAAGTCGGACAGCACGATATGGCCCGACTGCTCGCCGCCGACGTTATAGCCATGGTGGCGCATATGCTCGACCACATAGCGGTCGCCGACCGGCGTGCGGGCGAGACTCAAATCAAGGCCTTCGAGATAGCGCTCAAGCCCGAGATTGGACATGACGGTGGCGACGATGCCGCCGCCAGCGAGCCGGCCGCGCTTCTGCCAGGACTCGGCGATGACGGCCATGAGCTGGTCGCCGTCGATCATGCGGCCCTTCTCGTCGACGATGACCACGCGATCGGCGTCGCCGTCGAGCGCGATGCCGATATCGGCGCGCACCTCGTTGACCTTGCGGATCAAATCCTCGGGCGCGGTCGAGCCGCACTCCTTGTTGATATTCAAGCCATTCGGATCGACGCCGATCTTGATCACCTCCGCGCCAAGCTCCCACAACGCCTCGGGCGCTACCTTGTAGGCCGCGCCGTTGGCGCAATCGATCACGACCCTGATGCCGTCGAAGCGGATGTTCTTGGGCAGGGTGCGCTTGGCGAACTCGATATAGCGCTCCCGCGCGCTGTCGATGCGGGTCGCGCGTCCGATCTTCTCAGGAGCCGCGAGCAACTCGGCGGAGTCGCCGCCCATCAGCTCCTCGATCTCCTCCTCCTTCTCGTCGGACAGCTTGTAGCCGTCGGGGCCGAACAGCTTGATGCCGTTATCGACAAAGGGGTTGTGGGAAGCAGAGATCATCACGCCGAGATCGGCGCGAAGCGAGCGCGTCAACATGGCGACGGCCGGGGTCGGCATCGGGCCGAGCTGGAACACGTCCATGCCCACGGCGGTGAAGCCCGACACGAGCGCCGATTCGATCATGTAGCCCGAGAGCCGCGTATCCTTGCCGATCACCACGCGGTGACGGTACTGGCCATTGGAGAAAAGCTTGCCCGCTGCCATGCCGACTTTGAGCGCAACCTCCGAGGTCATCGGAAACGAATTGGCGCTGCCACGGATGCCATCCGTGCCAAAATATTTGCGAGCCATGGCGGTGGTCCCCCGGTCCAATCCCCCTGTAGGCGCCTCTTGTTCGCTTTCCCGCTTTTCGCGCCTCACGAAATTATGCTCCTGCTCTCGCCGCTTTGAGTTCAAAAAATGTAAGCAAACATTACACCGGAAGCGGTACCCGGGCCGTTAGGAAATTTCGTTAATTTTCAGTACCTAACATACTGGCACGAAAGACGTCGAGGGCCTGGCGGGTGCCCGCGACATCATGCACGCGGAAGAGTTGGGCTCCTTGCGCCGCCGCGGCAATGGCAACGGCCTGCGACCCAGGCTCGCGGGATGGAGGCTGCTCCCCGCCCGAAATCCCCTTGATGAAGCGTTTGCGCGAGGCCCCGATCAGGAGCGGGACGCCGAGGCCATGGAACAAGCTCGTATGCGCGACGAGCGCGAGGTTATGGGCGAGCGTCTTGCCGAAGCCAAGCCCTGGATCGGCGGCGATACGCGCGCGGGGGATGCCGGCGGCCTCCAGAGCTTCGATGCGGCGCTCCAGGTAGTCGTAGACCTCGAGCACCACGTCGTTATAGGTCGGGTTGTCCTGCATGGTCTTGGGCTCGCCTTGGGCATGCATCAGCACCACGCTCATGCCAGTCTCGGCCGCGGCCGCCAGGCTATTTGGATCGAAGGTGAGCGCCGATACGTCGTTGAAGATCTTGGCGCCGGCTTTCGCTGCGGCCCGCGCGACTGAGGCTTTGCGCGTATCGATCGATAGTGTGGCGCGGAAGCCTTTCAGCCCCTCGAGCACCGGCATGACGCGGTGAATCTCGTCCTGCTCATCCACCG
>JBLMXO010000342.1:0-4818 GCA_050257815.1 Actinomycetota bacterium | reverse complement strand
GCAGATGGCGAAGGTGCGCGACCGGCAATGGTTTACGCCGGCCGAGTTGCAGGAGAAGTGAGACCGGGCGCCGCGCGGTGAGCGATCTGCGCCTCCGCTACCGCGTTAAAATTATTGCCGTTTTGTAACGATATCGGCGCGCTCCCGGATGCTAAAACCGCGAGCATGGAGGGACAGCGGAAAATCACAAGATGACAGCGCGCTTTCTGACCTTCCTCCTCATCGTCGGAGTGGCAGCCGGAGCTGGATATTACTACTGGCAGCACCGTGCGGACGAGAAACTCGACATTCAAACTGTCGCTGCAGCGCGCGGCGACGTGCGCCGGGTGGTCGCTACCTCCGGGGCGGTGAGCGCGCTCGTAACCGTCGACATCGGGTCGCAGCTTTCCGGTAATATCGGTGAGGTCAATGTCGACTTCACCGACGAGGTGAAGAAGGGAGAGGTGCTCGCGCGGATCGAGCCATCGACGTTCGAGACCAAGGTGCGCGAGAGCGAAGCTGCCGTTGCCGTTGCCAAGGCCAATGTCGCGCTGCAAGAGGCGGCAGTCGAGCGGGCCGAGGCCAATCTCCACAAGGCGGAGCTCGATCTGCATCGAGCGCAAGAACTCGTCGCCAAGGGTGCTGGTGCGCAGGTCACTCTCGACACGGCGATCGCAGCTCAGCTTAGCGCGAGCGCAGACGTCGATAGCGCCAAGGCTCAGCTTGAAAATGCGAAAGGGACTGTCGCGCTGAACGAAGCGACGCTTGACAGCGCCCGCATTGATCTCGAACGCACTTACATCCGCTCGCCCATCGATGGCGTCGTGGTCGACCGCACGGTCCAGGTCGGACAGACCGTGGCGGCGAGCCTTCAAGCGCCCAAGCTTTTCACCATCGCCCAAGACCTCAACCATGTGCAGATCCAGGCGCAGGTGGACGAGGCCGACATTGGACAGATCACGAGCAGCAATCCCGTGACCTTCACCGTCGATGCCTATCCCGATATGACTTTCCAGGGGACGGTCTCGCAAATCAGGCTCGCGCCGACCTCGCTCAACAATGTCGTGACCTATACCGTGGTGATTGACGCCGAAAACCCGCTCGGACGGCTGCTTCCGGGCATGACGGCGAATGTCGCGATCGTCACCGGAGAGCACAAAGACGTGGTCACAGTGCCGAACGAGGCACTCCGCTACCAGCCGCGCGGACCAGCGCAAGCCGCTCTCGTGCGCGATGCTCTGTCGACGGGGGTCGTGTCTCTGGGCGAGCGCGGCGGCCGTCTGCTCGCGCACCTAAAGACCGAGCTTGAGCTCACGCCCGAGGAACTGTCGAAAATCGAAACTCAGATCAATACCGAGCTCGCGGCATTCAATAGTGCGGCACCGCCAGGCACCGGCCCTGTTCCCTCGGAGCTGCGCGAACAGGTGCGCGCGCGCATCGCCAAAATCCTGCAATCGGTCCTCAGTCCCGAGAAGTACAAGAAATACGAGGATATGGCGCGGCAAAGGCCTAATGGACCTCGTCGTGTCACGCTCTGGACGTTCGAGAACGGCACGCTTGTGCCGCGCGAGGTTAAGGTCGGCCTTGCCGACGGGAACGTCACCGAGGTGGCGGAAGGCTTGCCCGAAGGCACTAAAGTTGTGGTGCGTGTGCGCGAGGCAACGCCGTGATCCCCGACGTGCCGCAGATCGTCGCGCGCGATCTGGTCAAGACTTACAATCTCGGCGGCAGCGTCATCGGCGCGCTACAAGGCATCAGCGTTGAGGTCGCGCGCGGCGAATATCTCGCCGTGACCGGCGCCTCGGGCTCCGGGAAATCAACGTTCATGAATCTGATCGGGGCGCTCGACACGCCGACGAGCGGCTCGCTCAAGATCGAGGGCCGAGAGCTTGGCGGACTCGGCTCGGATCAGCTCGCCGCTTACCGCAACGAGAAGATCGGCTTCGTATTTCAGACCTTCAATTTGCTGGCGCGGACGAGCGCGCTCGACAATGTCGCACTCCCGTTGCTCTATTGCCATCGGCAGCATCCCAACGCGCATGAGAAAGCGAAGGAGTGCCTGGCGAAGGTCGGGCTTGCCCATCGCGAAGCACACCAGCCCTCGGAGCTCTCCGGCGGTCAACAGCAGCGCGTGGCGATCGCGCGCGCGCTCGTCAACGACCCGCACATTGTCCTCGCCGACGAACCGACTGGAGCCCTCGATAGCCGCACCACAGAAGAGATCATCGAGATCTTCGAGCAGTTGAACGAGAGCGGCATCACCGTGATTCTCGTCACCCACGAGCCTGACATCGCCAAGCGCGCGCACCGGCGGATTACCTTCCGCGACGGCAAGATGGTCGAGGATGTTTGGTCGTGAATCCACTTGCCTCGTTCAAGGTCGCCATCGCCGCGCTTAAAGTGAATGCGCTCCGAAGCTTCCTTGCCATGCTGGGCGTCATTATCGGTGTTGCCTCGGTGATCGTCATGGTGTCGGTGGCAAGCGGTGCGGGCGAAGCGATCGAAGCGCGCATCAAGTCGCTCGGCACCAACGTACTCGTGATATTCCCGGGCTCTTTCACCTCCGGCGGAAGACGAGCCGGCGAAGGTACCGCACTCGCTCTCTCCGAGGGCGACCTTGCTGCCATCCGGGCCAGCGTTCCGAGCGTCGTAGGCGCTGCGGGAGTGGTCACCGGCTCGGCACCGATCGTGGTCGGCAATTCCAACTGGACGACTCAGGTCAATGGCGTGAACGCGGACTATCTCGACGTGCGCGACTGGCCGCTTTCGGACGGGCGCTCTTTCACTGATGCCGAACTGCGCTCCGGCGCCAAGGTCGTCATCCTCGGGGCGACGACGCAGCGCGAATTGTTCGGCAATGCACCGTCGATCGGCGAACAGGTTCGCATCAAAAACGTCCCCTTCACCGTCATCGGCACGCTCACGGTCAAAGGTCAAACCGGCTTCGGCAGCGATCAGGACGATACTGCCCTCGTTCCGGTCTCGACGGCGCGGCGGCGGTTGTTCGGATCGGAGCAGACCGTGCCCGACAATCTTCGCTCTATCATGGTCGAGGTGGCCTCGGCAGACGAGATGAGCGATGCTCAGGAGGAGATCGAGAACCTCTTGCGCCAGAGGCGCCATGTCAGGCCAGGCACCCCTGACGATTTCCAGGTGCGCAACATGGCCGAGTTCATCCGGGCGCGAAGCGAGACACAGAGCATCCTATCGGTGCTGCTCGGTGCGACCGCCGCCATATCGCTTGTCGTCGGCGGCATCGGCATCATGAACATCATGCTCGTCTCGGTGACCGAGCGCACCAAGGAGATCGGCCTGCGCATGGCAGTCGGCGCCAGGCGGCGCGATATCTTGAGTCAGTTTCTGATCGAGGCGGTGACGCTGTGCGTGACGGGAGGGTTGATCGGTCTTCTGATCGGCGGCAGTGCGGCGATCGCCATGTCGATCTGGGGCAATTGGCCAATCGCGCTCAAGCCTGGCTTGGTCCTGATCGCGCTTCTGTCGGCTGGCCTGGTCGGGGTGTTCTTCGGCTACTACCCGGCGCGGCGAGCTTCGCTGATGAACCCGATCGATGCGCTGAGGTATGAGTGAGCGAAGTGCCCGCTAAGCGGCGCGCTCGATCCTGTTGTCATCGCCGAGGATCACGACAGAGGGCCGGTAGTTGCGGGCCTCTTCCGCCGGGATCTGGCAATAGGCGATGATGATTACCCGGTCGCCCTTTTGCACGAGGCGGGCCGCTGCCCCGTTGACGGCGATGTGACGGGAACCGCGCGGCGCCTCGATGACATAGGTGGTGAAGCGGCCGCCGGTATTGATGTTGAGCACGTCGACCTGCTCATGCGGGAGGATGCCCGAGGCGTCGAGCAGATCGCGATCAATCCCAATCGAGCCTTCATAGTGCATCTCGGCGCCCGTCACCGTGGCGCGGTGGAGCTTCGCCTTCAACATGGTGAGCAGCATGGGTTGATCGCCTCGTGTCGGAGCTCTTCCGTTCGCCGCATATAGGCGATGGCGGATTGTGGTGCAACGCAGCAAGAGCGCGCACCGCACCAGCGGCAAAACTCACCATTTTTAGAGATAGCTTATCGTCCGCCCAGTTGCGTTATGGTCTCCGCCTTTCCGCGCTGGGGCTCGTGCCGCCCCGACCTCGAGGAGCAAGACCGCCATGTCACTGCCAGACATCGATCCCTTCATCGCGCTTGCCGTCATGGGCGCGACGGCTGCCACAGATGCGGTCTATGTGATGTTCACCAACGCGGTGGTGCGGCGCCACCGGCTGCCGGCCGCGAGCTGGAGCAGCGTCTGGTACCTGCTCTCGTCATTTGCCGTCATCAATTACACACACCACTGGTTCTACGTGCTGTTCGCCGCGGCGGGCTCCTTCGTCGGCGCCTATGTGTCAATCAGTTTTCTCCATCCAGGCCCGACCTACCCGACCCAACCGCCCGGCTCCTCACCACTTTGATGCTTTTCCGCTCATCGGGAGCGCTGATGCTGAATGTGAGACGCCCTCAGTTACACGTGAGCCTCTGCTTGTTGGCGCGCACGAGCTTGCGGTAGCGGTGCATGACTTTGTCGATCGAGGCGCCCGAAGCGAGGCTGAGCGCCGCGTCGGCGAAAGCCACGCTCTTCTCGGCAACCATCAGGCGTGCCTCGCGCTCGGCATGGATGCCGCCGCTCGCGATCCTCATCAGGCGCAAGCCCATGACCTCCTGCACTTCGGCACAGAGCAGCGCCGAATCGAAGGCGAAGTTCATCCATAGTGTCAGCATGATTTGTCCCCCCGCTTTGGCCCGCTTCTTCCGAGCGAGCTCCCCGACACAAATCTTACATCTTGCCGGC
>JBLMXO010000341.1:0-3057 GCA_050257815.1 Actinomycetota bacterium | reverse complement strand
CGATTGCCCTTTACCGCGACGACCCGGGTCTCCTCCGGATGCGCCGCATCGATCAGCATTTTGCTTGCCATGTTGTGTGTTCTCCGCCGCTGAGGCCGAGGAAAGCGGAGATGAACCCCGCGTTTCCGGGTTCGCGCCCAAGGCCCGCGCGCGCCAATTACCAATAGACCATGATTCGCTGCGACGACCCATGACAGCCCCAATTTCTGGGCCGGATGGTGCGACCATTGCCGGTCGCCGTGCCGTCAGAAATTCACGAAAAGTCCCGGTATTTCCGAGACTTAGCCGAATAATCTGACGCTGCATCGCAATCCTCACCACCGCGCTTAAGCCGCGGTTTCGAGATTTCAATTGGCGGCCGCTGTCACCAGGCCGCCGCTTAGTTCTGCGTCCTCGCCGATTCTCAAGAGAGCAAGGGCCGCGGGAAACAAATCCGCCCGTATCGCCGTTTGGCGTCCAGGGCTCTGGCTCGGGTGAGCCTGTCCCTTATTACGGGTATGGCAGGAGATTTGGCAAGTCTCGGATGGGCGGCTGCCCTCAATCGCGTCAAAAGAGTCGCTTAACCTGGCGTGGTTAAGATTTGCGCCGGTTCAGGCCTATTTTGGCGCAAACCGCCTGCGAGCGGGTGCCATGAGGGACGGGGTTCAGGGTTCAGCCGGATAGGACGATGTTGAGTTGGCGTATCAGGATTGCGTTCGCGCTCGTTTGCGCAACGGCTCCCGTCCTCACCCTGACCTCGCTCGAGGCCAAGGCCACCATCGCCCAGGATGCCCGCGTCGCTGGAGACCATGAACGGACGCGCTTCATCGCCGACCTGTCGAAAAAGGTCGACGTCCATGTCTTTGCGCTGGCAAATCCTTACCGCGTGATCGTCGATGCCCCCGACGTCAACTTCCAGATGCCCGAAGGGGTCGGCAAGGAGAAGAGGGGGCTGATCACCGCTTATCGCTATGGCCTGTTCGCTCCGGGCAAATCGCGCATCGTCATCGATGTGGCCGGGCCCTTCCTTATCGACAAAGCTTTCGTGCTTGAGCCCCGCGACGATCAGCCAGCACGTCTCGTCGTCGATCTCGTTCCGACCGACGAGAAGACCTTCCAGGCCAAGTTGAAGGAGGAGAGACCGTTGGAGGAAGCAAGTGCTGCTCCCGTGCCGCTGCCGGAGCCTGCACCGCGCGCTCCTGATGCCAAGCCCGTGATCGTCCTCGATCCTGGTCATGGTGGCATCGACCCCGGCACGAGCAGCGCCGACGGTGTGACCGAGAAAGAGGTCGTTCTTGCCTTCGCCAAATCGCTCAAGGAGAAGCTCGAAGCCACTGGCCGCTATGATGTTTATCTGACCCGCCAAGACGATACCTTCTTGCCGCTCCGCGAGCGTGTCGAGTTCGCGCAGAAGAAGGGAGCGAACCTGTTCTTGTCGATCCATGCCGACTATTTCCCGCAAGCGACCGAGAAGGCCACAGGCGCGACCGTCTACACTTTGTCGGAAGAAGCCTCAGACGACGAGGCGAAAGAGCTCGCCGCCAAAGAGAATTTCTCCGATGTGTTGGCCGGCGTCGCGCTGCCGAGCGATTCCGATGAAGTGGTGGCTAACATCCTGATCGATCTCGCCCAGCGCGAGACGCAGAACCGCTCGACCGTGTTCGCCCGTTCGATCGTTGGTGAGCTCGCCGGCAATTTGCACACGAGAAAATTGCGCTCAGCCGGCTTTCGTGTGTTGAAAGCACCAGATGTGCCATCGGTGCTGCTCGAGATCGGCTTCCTGTCAAATCCCGACGATGAGAAACATCTCGTGTCGGATGCGTGGCGAGATCGCATGGGGAACTCGCTTGTCGAAGCGATCGATGGCTATTTCGCCAAGCGCATCGCCCGTGCGCCGTTCTGAAATCTTCGCGCTTAGCCAAGTTCGAGATTTTCCGCCGGCGCAAGCGTTTTCTTGCCATAATCTTCGCTAGGGTTGCTTCGGGTGCCCCGCGTGCTTAAAACCGGGGGACGGGACGGGTCTGAAAACATGGATATTACGGCTCCAGTCAAGCCGCCGGAGCAACGCCGGCGCCGCCGCCGTGGCGGCTTTTTTCTGCGCTTCCTGGGCTTCATGTTTGCCGCGAGCATGATCGTCTTCATCGCGGTAGCGGGTGCGGCTGCCTTCGTGCTGTGGAAGGTCTCGAGCGAGCTTCCCGACTACGAGGTGCTCGCCAAATACGAGCCGCCGGTGATGACCCGCATCCACGCCAATGACGGCGAGCTGATCGCCGAATTTGCGCGCGAGCGGCGCATCTACGTTCCGATCACCGCCATTCCACCCTGCGTGACCAACGCCTTCATCTCGGCGGAGGACAAGAACTTCTATCAGCATGGTGGCCTCGACATTCAGGGCATCATCCGCGCCATCGTCACCAATCTGAACAATGTGCAGTCGGGCCGTCGCGTGGTCGGCGCTTCGACCATCACCCAGCAGGTGGCCAAGAACTTCCTTCTCAGCAGCGACCAGACGATGGAGCGCAAGCTGAAGGAGGCGATCCTCGCCATTCGCATCGAACGCGCGTTCACCAAGGAGCAGATTCTCGAGCTCTACCTGAATGAGATCTATCTCGGTGTCGGCGCTTATGGCGTTGCCGCCGCTGCCCAGAGCTATTGGGACAAGTCGCTGAGCGAGTTGACGCTCGACGAATGCGCTTATCTTGCGACGCTGCCCAAAGGGCCCTCCAACTACGACCCGTTCAAATTCCCCCAGCGCGCCATTGAGCGCCGCAACTGGGTGATCGATCGCATTGTCGAAAACGGCTTTGCCACGGCTGAGGAGGGCGAGAAGGCCAAAGCCTCTCCGCTCGGCGTGACCAAACGCACGCCCGGCGCCAAGATCTTCGCTTCCGAGTTTTTCGCCGAGGAGGTGCGCCGCGACATTCTCGATCGCTTTGGCGAGGATAAGCTCTATGGCGGTGGCCTTTCGGTGCGCACCACGCTTGATCCGCAGTTGCAGCGCATGGCCCGCACCGCGCTCGTCAATGGGCTGGTCTCCTACGATCACCGTCACAGCGGCTGGCGTGGGCCGGTGAAAAC
>JBLMXO010000340.1:0-5769 GCA_050257815.1 Actinomycetota bacterium | reverse complement strand
AGCTCCTTGCCGGTGCCCGACTCGCCCGTGATCATCACGGTCAAATCGGTCTGGGTGAGGCGCGCGAGCACGCGGTAGATGTCCTGCATCGCGGGACAGCGGCCGATGAGCGGCAGACCCTCACTTGGCTCGGCAGAAAGCCGCTGTGCCCGTTTGCGCGGCTCGGCGAGCGCACGTCCCACGACGGCGACGAGTTCGTTCAGGTCAAAGGGCTTGGGTAGATATTCGTAAGCGCCGCGCTCAGCTGCAGTGATCGCGGTCATGAAGGTGTTCTGCGCGCTCATGACGATGATGGGGAGATCTGGCCTGAGCTTTTTCACCCGCGGAATCAGATCGAAGGCGCTCTCGTCAGGCATCAGCACGTCGGTGATGACGAGATCGCCCTCTCCCTGACTGATCCAGCGCCAGAGCGTGGCGGCGTTGCCGGTCGCGCGGGGCGCGTATCCCGCGCGTGCGAGCGCTTGATTAAGCACGGTTCGGATGGCTGCATCGTCGTCGGCGATAAGGATATTGCCTTTGCCCATCGCCTCAGCCCCGCACGTTCTGCGTTGTGTCGCTCTCGGCCATCGGCATCAGCGCGCGAAAGACCGTGCACCGCGGGCGCGAGTCGCATTCGATGATGCCGCCATGGTCGCCGATGATCTTGGCGACCAAGGCAAGGCCTAACCCTGTGCCCGAAGGCTTGGTGGTGACGAACGGATCGAAAAGATGCGGCATGAGATCGGCAGGCACGCCCGAGCCGTTGTCCTCAACCGCGATCTCGAGCGGCAGGCTGACGCGCGCCTTGCTGCCGGGGACCGAGAGCCTCACGCCGGGCCGGAACGAGGTCACGAGAGTGATCTGCCCGTCGCCCCTCTCCTCGCCGATTGCTTCGGCGGCGTTCTTGACGAGGTTGAGGAACACTTGGATTAGTTTGTCGCGGCTCCCGGGCACAGGGGGCAGAGATGGATCGTAATTCTCGACGATCTTGATCTGCCGGGCGAAGCCGGTGCTTGCAATCTGCTTCACATGGTCGAGCACGTCGTGGATGTTGACCGGCTCGCGCTGGAGCGGGCGTTCGTCACCGAAGATCTCCATGCGGTCGACCAGCTTGCAGATGCGGTCTGACTCGGCGCAGATCAGCTGCGTCAACGTGCGGTCGCTGTCGGTGCGCTCGCTCTCAAGAAGCTGTGCCGCGCCCCTGATGCCCGAGAGCGGATTCTTGATCTCGTGCGCAAGCACCGCCGCAAGGCCGGAGACCGAGCGCGCGGCGCCGCGATGGGTGAGCTGGCGTTCGATCATCTGCGCCATGCTCCGTTGCTGAAGCATGATCAAAATGCGCCCTGGTGCCTCGGGGAGCGGTCCACCGTAGAGATCGACGAGCTTCGGCGCATCGAAACGGAACGAGCCGAGCTCGACGCCATATTCGTTGACAGTCGTGCCATTCCGCTGCACCTGCTCGACAAGCGAGATCAGAGGGCTGCCGAAGGCGACAACATCGGTGAGCTGTCGCTTGCACAGCACGCCGGCGCTCATCTGGAAGAAATCTTCGGCTGCCGTGTTGGCGTAGTCGATCCTAAGGCCCCCGCCGATGACGAGGAGCGGATGGGGCAAGGCGCTGAGGAGGACATCCGCCTCGATCCCCACCGGCTCGACATGCCGGCGGCCATTCGTCTTTCTGGTCGAGCCGCTCAAGCGGTATATCCTTGCTGCCGCCCGTTGTTGTTTAGACCGCAGATGCACAATCTTTATGCAGAAGCTTCCTATGATCTATAAATGGGCACCATACGGGGGATTTTTCGCAGGAGCAACACTAGTTTTGCCGCACTGCAACATTTTTGCCATCAGAGGTTTAACGTGGCTTAGGCGAGGCGCAACATGAGCGTCGCGGCGCTGATTGTCGCGGCCGGGCGCGGCGCTCGGGCCGCGAGCGAAAGCTGCAGACCGAAGCAATATTGCCGAATTGGCGGGGCGCCGATGCTCGAGCGCACCATCGCAGCTTTCGCCGAGCATCCGCGCATCGATGAGATCCTTGTTGTGATCCACCCTGACGACATGCCGCTCTATGAGGAGGCGAGTCGGCCCTACGCAGCCCAGTTGCTCTCGCCTGTGCCCGGGGGGGGCCGGCGTCAGGACTCAGTGCGCGCGGGCCTCGAGGCTTTGGGCAAAGATGCACCCGCCTCGGTTCTCATCCACGACGCAGCGCGGCCATTCGTCGATGCGCTGCTCATTGCCCGCGTGATCGACAGTCTCGCCACGCATGAAGGCGCGCTTCCCTGTCTTCCCGTCACCGACACGCTCAAGCGCGCGGAAGGCGGTCGCATCGTCGGCACGGTCGAGCGCGATCAGCTCTTTCGGGCACAGACCCCGCAAGGATTTCGCTTCGATGCGATCCTCGCCGCGCATCGCGCCGCAGCAGCAGGCGACGGGCGCGAGTTCACCGACGACGCTGGCGTCGCCGAGTGGTTCGGGCTCGACGTTGCCCTAGTCGAAGGGTCGGACAAGAACCGCAAGCTCACCACGGCTGAGGATTTGCGTATGGCTGACGAGATGCTGCGGAATGAAGGTCCGCAGGGCACGACGCGGGTGGCGACGGGCTATGACGTTCATGGCTTCGGCGCCGGCGATGCGGTGATCCTATGCGGGGTGAAGATCCCGCATGCGAAGAAACTCTCCGGCCACAGCGATGCCGATGTCGCGCTTCATGCTTTGACCGACGCGCTGCTCGGGGTGATCGCCGAAGGTGATATCGGTGTGCACTTCCCGCCGTCAGATGCGCGCTGGCGCGGTGCTCCCTCAGAGCTCTTCCTCAAGCATGCCGCATCATTGCTGCGCGAGAGAGGCGGCACTATCGTGCATGTCGATGTGACGCTGATCTGCGAGGCGCCGCGCATCGGTCCCTATCGCGAGCCGATGCGACAGTCGATCGCCGGCATGCTTGGCCTTGACATCGCTCAAGTGAGCATCAAGGCGACGACCAATGAAGGGCTCGGCTTCATCGGCAGAGGCGAAGGCATCGCCGCGATGGCGACGGCAACGGTGACCTTGCCATGAACCTCGCTATCGACCTCGACCAGCGGCTGATCGCGCAAACGGCCGAGCTCCTCGCCGCCTGTCGTGCCCAAGGGGAGAGTATTGTCACCGCCGAATCCTGCACCGGCGGGTTGGTCGCTGCCACGCTGACGGCAGTCCCAGGCTCGTCCGACGTGTTCGAGCGCGGCTTCGTCACTTATGCCAATGCGGCGAAGAGCGAGATGCTCGGCGTGCCCTACTGGCTGATCGAGCGCCACGGTGCGGTGAGCGAGGACGTGGCGCGCGCCATGGCCGGAGGCGCGCTCACCCATTCGCAAGCAAGCCTCGCCGTCGCGGTCACCGGCATCGCCGGGCCTGACGGCGGCACGCCTGAGAAGCCTGTGGGCCTCGTCCATTTCGCCGCCGCGCGGCGCGACACGCCTATCATCCACGAGAAGGTTCTCTACGGCGATCTCGGCCGCGCAGAGATCAGGAAGCGAAGTGTCGAGCGCGCGCTCGCGCTACTCGCCTCATTGTTGTGAGGCGAGCGCTCGCGTCTTCCGTCCATAGACAGCATCAGCTCGTGCCTCGAAGGCTTCGGTATATTTGCGCACCGCCTTATCGAACAGGCTGCCCACCAAACGTTCGAACAGGCTTGAGCGGAAGCCATACGCGATATAGAAACCGACCTCGCACGCGCTCGCACTTAACGGCTTGAAAGTCCAGCGATTTTCTAGATGCGAGAAGGGCCCATCGAGATATTCGACGAGAATCGAGCGCGCTTGACGGTCGAGCTCGACCCGCGTGGTGAAGCTCTCACGGATAAGCTTGTAGCCCACGGTCATGGTGGCGGTCAGCACCTCGCCTCGCTCGCTCTGCTCGCGGCGCTTGACGGTGAGCGCCTCGCAGAGCGGAAGGAATTTTGGATAGTCCTCGACGCGGGCCACCAACGCGAACATGTCGTCGGCCGAATGTTCGACGCGATGTGTGGTCTCGAAGACATGCATGGCTGATGAGCCCGCGCCTAGCAGCCGAGTGCCGCTTGCCGTGCCGCCTTGAGACGGGCGAAGTCCTCACCGGCATGATGCGACGAGCGGGTGAGCGGGCTCGAGGCGACGAGCAGAAAGCCCTTCGCCTCGGCGCTCGCCTTGTAAGCGGCGAACTCCTCGGGCGTGACGAAACGGTCGATCGCGGCGTGCTTCCGAGTCGGTTGGAGATATTGGCCGATGGTGAGAAAATCGACTCCGGCCGCGCGGAGGTCGTCCATCACTTGATGCACCTCCTCCACTCCCTCCCCCAAGCCCACCATCATGCCGGATTTGGTGAAGATCGAGGGATCGAGTGCTTTGGTCCGCTGCAAGAGATCGAGCGAGGCGCGATAGTCAGCCCCCGGACGAATGCGCCGGTAGACCGAGGGCACCGTCTCGATATTGTGGTTGAACACATCGGGCTTGGCGTCAACCACGATTTCAAGCGCGCCGTCCTTGCGCAGAAAGTCCGGCGTCAGCACCTCGATCGAGGTCGTGGGACAAGCGGCGCGGATGGCGCCGATCGTTGCAGCAAAATGAAACGCCCCGCCGTCGGGAAGATCGTCCCGATCGACCGACGTCACCACGACATGAGCGAGGCCGAGTGCGGCGGCAGCTTGCGCGACGCGTTGCGGCTCGTTCGGGTCAAGCGCGCCGGGCTTGCCGGTCCTGACATTGCAGAAGGCGCAAGCGCGTGTGCAGGTGTCGCCCATGATCATGAAGGTGGCGTGGCGCTTGCTCCAGCACTCGCCGATGTTGGGACAGGCCGCCTCCTCGCACACGGTGACGAGGCGATGCGAGCGCAACACTGCGCGGGTCGCATCGAACTCGTGCGCGCCGGGCGCCTTGACGCGAATCCAAGCGGGCTTCCGCAAGACAGGCGTGTCGGGCAGCCGCGCCTTCTCAGGATGGCGCGGCCGCGCCATCATATCTCGCTGATCGATCACGACGACCATGAAGCCTCAACTCAACTCGCCGCCGGGCGATCCCTGAAGCGCCGCCAAACCCACAGCACGATAATGGCACCGACCGATGCCACGACCAAATTGCCAAGCCAACCGTAAAACTCGACGTGCATCAGATTGGCAAGCGTGCCGCCGACAAAGGAGCCGGCGATGCCGACGAGCAGATTGGTGAGGAGCCCATGATCGCTCCCGGTGGCTTTCTCGGCGATATAGCCGGCAATGATACCGATGATGAGCATGCCGAAGAAACCAACACCCGGCATCGACAGCAAGGTTTGCGCTTCGTTCATCGAGGCCTCCCGGTTCGCGTCATGGCGCCAGCCGCAGCGGGGCGCCCTCACCGCTCGATATAGGCGGTCTTGTGGTCAATTACAGAGGCGCAAGCGTCAGCGCATGCGCTGCCAGATGAGGATGCAGATGATGGCGCCGATCGTGGCGATGATGATCTCGCCGATGATGTTGTAGGCGCCGAGCCCGACGAGGCCGGCAAGCAGGCCGCCCACCACGGCACCGATAATGCCGATCAGGAGATTGACCAGGAGATCCTGCTGGCGGCCGAGGATCCAGGAGGCAAGCGCACCGGCGATCAGGCCGACCACGAGAAAGATGATAAGGCTCATGAGAAAGCTCCCCTTGCTCTCGGGGCTCACCGGTCCCTGGCCAGGGGATCAGGTCAGATGTGAAGCGCGCGGCCGAAAGCGTCGAGCACCGATTCGCCCATCATCTCCGACAATGTGGGATGGGGGAAGATGGTTGCCATCAGCTCGGCCTCGGTGGACTCGAGC
>JBLMXO010000339.1:0-4171 GCA_050257815.1 Actinomycetota bacterium | reverse complement strand
CGCGCCGCAGCCGCACCACCGACCCCACCACCAGCGTGCCGGGCGGCCCGAGGCCGGCCTCGCGCCCCCGCGCCGGGGCGCCGCGCTGGTTAGCGCCTCTGGCCTTACGTTGCATGGAGGTGATGTTGACGATCTTGCCGGTTGCGTTCACGATCTTGGGCCACCCGCGACACCCCAACCGCCTCAGAGGCGATCAAGGCCACTATGCGAGGCAACTCGGAGGCGAAGGAGCCAGCACAGGGAGCCCGTTCCATCCAATCTGCGCATGCATAGGCATATCCGTTTTCCAATCGGAAATCGATCGGAGAGTCGATTGGAGTGACGGAAGATGCCCGTTCGCTGGCACCGAGGTCCCGCTAGATCGAACTCCCCGCAAGATATGCTTGCGCATGCATGAAGCAGGCTGGCGGATTTCCGAACTCGGCCGGCACGCGCATCACCGTATTGGCGTTGCTGCGCGCAGCCGAGCATATGAGCACCAATGCTGTCAGCATTCGCTAGCCCCCGATCTTGCCTCACATTCAGCCTCGCGGCCAACGGTCGTCGACGCCACGGCTGCCGCCTTCGCCGTCAGGCCGGATCTTGGCGTCAAGACGGCGATCTGATGCGGAGACGCGGGCATGCCGGCCATCACAAGCGAGGGGCTTGGCGATTGCTCCTCAACGTTAGCCGACCCTAGAACTGAAATCTGATGGGGGGTTATGGGAAAGCCCATGACACCATAGGACGGAGTAGCCGTAGTGGCTCTGTCCGGCGTAACGGCTTGGGACGACTGTCCCACGACGATCGCCGTTCCGACGAGGAGCAGACCCAACGACGTAACGTAAACATGAATCCGTCTTAGCATGGCCACCTCCGCCGACACATTTGGACGAAATCGGTGCGGGCCTTTGACAACCGCTGCCGATAGTGAAAGGGAGTTTGCCAAGGCGCGCGTTCCCGAAGAATCAGCCAGGGGGCCTAGCACTCATGGCATGTCTTTGGGGTTCGTATTCCCGTAATCATCAGAAACATAAGCAAATTGCAGCGCCGATCCTTGATGTGAGGGCCATGCTTTGGTTCTAGTTCTGAGGTATGCTCTTGGCAGCTTCACGCGCGAGGCGTCCTTGAATGAAAATTCTGGTCATCGACGATCATGTCCTGATCCGCGAAGCGATGCGCGGCGTCCTCAGAGAGCTCAAGGGCGAGGCGGCCGTCATCCTCGAGGCGTCGGATTCGCGGCAAGCGATGTGCCAGATCGAACAGAACCCCGACCTGGAATTGGTTATTCTCGACTTGGGGTTACCGGATCGGAATGGGCTGGAAATGTTATCTGAGCTAAGCAACCGCTACCCGACCATCTCGGTCGTGGTGCTTTCGGCTCAGCAAGATCGCGACACGGTCATGAAAGTCCTTGATCTTGGTGCGCTTGGCTTCATTCCGAAATCGGCTCAGCGCGGCGTGATGCTGAGTGCCTTCAATCTCATCTTCTCAGGCGGCGTCTACATTCCACCCGAGATACTCAATCGCCGCGAGCCTGCCACGGCTCCCCGAGCAGCACCCGCGCCCTCTACAGCTCGGGCTGCCGACTTTGGTTTGACCGAACGGCAGATCGAGGTGCTCGGCCTGATGATGCAAGGCAAGAGCAATAAGGCCATCTCACGCGTACTCGATCTTGCCGAGCCGACGGTTAAAATTCACGTCTCCGCCATCCTTAAAGCATTGAAGGTGACCAACCGCACGGAAGCGGTTATTACCGCCACCGCCCTCGGCCTCGGGATGCGCCGGGACGCCCATTAGACAACGACCCTGTGCTCGTCGCGCGCAATCTCAGCCCACTGAGGCGTGGGGTGATGGTGTACTCACTTCGTGACTCTTCAAGAGCCGGTTCAACGTCGTGCGCAATGTCATCGGCGACACCGGTTTTTGCAGGAGATAGTATCCGCCGGCACTCGCCTCGCGTAGCTGCTCGGGCGCGGTGTCGCCGCTGATGACGAAAGCGGGAATGGGTGCGCCCAGCGCATCGCGCAGGCGCTTGATGACCTCGATGCCGATCTCACCATCGGCGAGACGAAGGTCGGAGATGATGAGATCTGGTTGACCGCAACCGTCCGCGACGCTCGCAAGGGCAGCTGCGCCGGACGTTGCAGTCTGAACACGGCACCCCCAGCTCTGCAGGATCCCGCGCATTCCTTCGAGGACAAGTAGATCGTCGTCGATCACCATCACCCGCTTGCCCTGCGCGAGGTCCGCAGCCTGCAAGACAACCGGTAACGGAACTGTGTCGCGCCGCTCCGCCGCCAACGGGACCAAGACCGAGAAGCGCGAGCCGCGACCGGGATTCGACTCCAATTGCACCGAATGGCCGAGCAGGCGGCTTAGCCTATCAACGATGGCAAGACCGAGGCCGAGCCCAGCCTTGCGATCCGGAGCAGGGGTCTCCAGCTGGTAGAACTCGGCAAATATGCTTTGGCGTTGATCCTCCGGAATCCCGGGGCCGGTATCGCAAACGTCGATGCGCAACTGCGTGGCGCGAAGCCGGCACCCAACCACTACACCGCCACGCGCCGTGTAGCCCACCGCGTTTCCCACCAAATTGAACAGGATGCGTTCAAGCAGGATTGGATCGCTGCGCACCCACGCGCTGCATGGTACGACGCGCAGGCGGAGGCCCTTCTTCTCCGCCAGCTCGGCGAACGTCGTTTCGATACGGTCGAGCAGTCGCTGCATCGCAAACTCGGCCGGGTTTGCCTGCAGCATGCCGGCCTCGAGCTTGGTCATGTCGAGCAGCGCCTCAAACAACTCATTCATCGACGCAACCGCCTCGTCGATGCGGGAGACGAGCCGTTTGCGTTCCGCCGGCTTGTTTTCGGTCTGCAATTGGGCAACGAAAAGGTTGAGGGCGTGGAGCGGCTGGCGCAGATCGTGGCTCGCCGAGGCGAGAAAGTGCGACTTGTATCGGTCGGCCATCTCTAGCTGTCGGCTCTTGCCTTCAAGATTTGCCTCAGCCCGCGCAGCTTCACGGAGGGCAAAAGTGACGATTGCAATCAGGACAGCCATGGTCACAGTGACCGTGAAAACAAAATTCGCAAACAGCGTCCCGGAGTCAAACAGCCCTGTATTGTGTGGCACCATGATCTGCAGTACGATTACTAGCAGCACAGCCAGAACCCCAAGAACTGCTGAGAGAAGGATGCGCTCTGCGCCTAGGCTAACAACAGTTAGCGCCGCAACCATCAAATAGCACATCTGCAGGCCGAGTCCGGTGCCGAACAAGTAAGTGATCGCGAAGAAATAGGCATACGCCGTTAAGGCAAGGATCAGGGCCCCCCAAAGCGTTCCGAAGCGGTGAAGCAGCGGCACCGACGCGCAGATCGACGCGGCAAGCGCGAAGACCACGCAAACCTTCCATAATCCCGGCCTCGGGTTGAGGAATCCGAGGGCCACGAAGTTCGCGAAGCCAAACGCGGCCATCGCAGTGGCGGTCCATGCTACTAGATTGAGTGTGCGAAGCCGCCGCGCAACCTTTTCGGGATAATTCTCGGTCCCGTAACGAATGTTCGGGAGAAAGCGCACGAACACCCTCTCTTATACGAAGCGACGCTTACGACATTTTATAGCCCGCAATTCAATTTTCAAAGGTCAGATCGGCACGGAAGGCTATTTCGGTTGTTGATGCCGGAGAGGCGAACTTCCGGAAAAGCATATCGTTGCTCTGATCCGGAGGGGAGATGCTGTGATTCAGGCTCTATATGCGCACCCCGCACGCACTCTGGAATAGGGCCGCGTGACGCGTAATGGGCGCGGCCCGAACGGGCATTTTGCCCTTCTGGCGTGAGGGGCATCTCGCCCGTCGTCTAAACCGAGCGGGCAAGCGGCGCCTGCGATGCCGCAGCCGCTATCGTTACCATCGTCCGCACCGACCGCGCCCGTGCCGAAGTCGAATGGTGCGAACCAGGCCGATAGGATTGCCGGATAGCGACGGTATTTTAGGCGCGGCGACGTAGCGTGGCCTGGTGGCGTAGCCCGCCAATGGCGGGCAGGGCGCGGTCATCAATGGTCCGCTGTGGTTCTGTGACACCGTCACCGCCCATTGGAACAACCCGCGGAACGCTTCGAGGAAGTGGCCGCCACTGCGGGCGTCTCGCGGCGGCGCTGAACGCCGGCCATGACGGTTGCGGCGGTGATGCGC
>JBLMXO010000338.1:0-10717 GCA_050257815.1 Actinomycetota bacterium | reverse complement strand
TACCATGATCCAACGCTGCCGCCGCGCCATGCGCTGCTCGCCTTTGCCCTTTGGCTTCGGCACGCCTTCAAGGCCGATGCGCTCGTGCATATGGGCGCGCATGGCACGCTCGAATGGCTGCCGGGAAAGGCGGTGGCGCTCACCGGCGCCTGTTACCCAGAGGCGGTGAGCGGGCCGCTGCCGGTGATCTATCCCTTCCTCGTGTCCAATCCCGGAGAGGCGGCGCAGGCGAAGCGGCGCATCGCCGGCGTCACCATTGGCCATTTGCCCCCGCCCCTCGTCGCCGCCGGTCTGTCAGATGCGGCGCAGGAACTCGAGCGTCTGGTCGACGAATATGCCATCGCAGACGGGCTCGACCGCAGGCGGCGCGAGCGTCTGGCGCGGCTCATCGTGGAAAGCGCGGAGAGCAGCGGGCTAGCGTGCGAGGCGGGCGTGGCCGCCGGCGTCCACCCCGACGAGGCGCTGCGCAAGATTGATGCCTGGCTGTGCGATCTCAAGGACATGGTGATCAAGGATGGGCTTCACGTCTTCGGCCGGGCCGGCGACGATAGCGAGGACCGCGCGTGGGCCGCGAGCGCGCGGGCCGAGCGCGGCGCATTGATCGCGGCACTCGACGGCAAGCACATCAAGCCTGGCCCGGCGGGATCGCCACAGCGCGGGCGTTGGGACGTGCTGCCGACGGGCCGCAATATTTTCGCTGCCGACCCGCGCATGTTGCCGACACCCACCGCTTGCGATCTCGGCAAGCTCGGCGCCGACGAAGTGATCCGCCTCTATCTCCAGACCCATGGCGAGATGCCGCGCAACCTCGTCATCGATCTCTGGGGCAGCGCCACGCTCAGGACCGGCGGCGAGGAAATCGCGCAAGGGCTCGCGCTGATGGGCTGCCGCCCCGTGTGGGAGGGCGGCACCGGCCGCGTCACTGGCATCGAGGTTCTGCCATGCGCCGCGATGGGCCGTCCCCGCGTCGACGTGACCTGGCGCATCTCCGGCCTGTTCCGCGATCTCTTCCCAGCCCAGATCGCACTCATCGATGCCGCCGTGAAGCTCATCGCGAAAGCCTCCGAGGACGACGAGGAGAACCCGCTTGCGGCGGCTGCACGTTATGCTGGCGACATGGCGCCAGCCCGCATTTTCGGCAATGCACCCGGCGCCTATGGCGCGGGCGCAGAGGATTTGCTCGGCCGGGACATGAATCCCGACGAGGTGGGCGCTGCCTATCTCGCCGCCGCCACGCACGTCTATGGCGGGGCCGAGGGTGAGGGCCGCGAGCTGCCGGGTGCCTTCGTCGCGCGCGTCGCCGCAGCCGATCTTCTCCTGCATGGCGCCGATGACCCATCGCGCGATCTGCTCGAGGGCTCCGAGGACGTTGCGTTCATCGGCGGCTTCGCCTGTGCTGCTGCCGCTCTCGGCAAGGTGCCGGAGCTGATCGTGCTCGACGTGACCGACGCGCACCGCCCGCGCGCGCGGACGCTTTCCTCGGCGCTCGCCCGCATCGTGCGGAGCCGCGCCGTCAACCCGCGCTTCATCGAAGGCCAGATGCGCCATGGCGCGCGCGGCGCGGCCGAGCTTGCCGAGACCGTCGACCGGCTCGCGGACTTCGCCGAGACCACCGGCAAGGTGTCGAGCGCCCTGTTCGATCTCGTGCACGATGCCTATCTCGGCGACGTCCATGTTCGTGAATTCCTCATGCGCGAGAACCCACAAGCCGCGCGCGCTATCGCCGAGCGTCTGGAAGCAGCGCGGCGCAAGGGGCTGTGGCATCCGCGGCGCAACGATCTCGCCACCGACCTTGGCAAGCGCAATGCCCTGATCGCGGAGGCTCTGCCGTGACGTCAGCCTTCACCCGCGGCGCCTGCCCGCGCCTGTCGGAGCCGATGCAGACCGGTGATGGACTGTTGGCGCGCATGATACTGGCGGGGCCGATTCCGCTCGATGTCTTCACTCACCTCTGTGCGGCTGCGCGCGAGCACGGCAACGGGGTGATGGAAGTGAGCCTGCGGGGAAGCCTTCAGGTGCGCGGGCTCACGCCGGTCTCGGCGCCGCTCTTTGCCGCTACCGTCGCCTCGCTCCACATTCCCGTCTGCGAAGGCGTGCCGGTGATCGCTAGCCCGCTCGCTGATGATCCTGCCGCATTGATCGACGCCGACGCTTTGACCGTCGGCGTGCGTCGTGCCATCGCCGCGACCGCAGTCGAGCTCGCCCCGAAGGTTTCGGTCATGGTGGATGATGCAGGCTCCTTGCATCTCGATGCTCTCGGCGCCGACATTCGCTTGCGCGCGGTGAGCACTGCATCAGGCCCGATGATGCACGTCGCCCTCGCAGGCAACGCCGCTTCTGCCGTGCCACTCGGCGTGGTGGCGTCAGGCCAGGCTGCCGAGGTGGTGACCGAGCTGCTCGCCGCGATCTCTGCCCTCGGTTCTGGATCCCGCGCGGCCGATCTGCTGAATACCGTTGGAACCAGCGCCGTTCGCTCCGCCTTGCGCGCTTGCGTCGAACCCGCAGCTCCCCTGTCCGCGCGGCCACCGGCGCAGCCGATTGCGCTTCATCGCATGAGGGACGGCACGTGCGTGATCGGGCTTGGCCTTGCCTTCGGCCATACTCAGGCCGACGCGCTCATTGTGCTCGCGGAAATCGCAGGTGCGAATGGGGGGCGATGGACGCGGCCCGCGCCAGATCGCTCCCTCCTTCTCGGGCCTCTGAGCGAAACAAGCACCGTCGCGGTGAGAAAGGCCGCAGAGCAGCTCGGCTTCCTCATCGACCCGCGCGATCCGCGCCGTCGCGTCATTGCCTGCCCTGGCGCGCCGTCTTGCGCCTCAGGGCTGATTGCAGCACGCGCCATCGCGGCCGAGATTGCGGGTCGTCTGCCCCCGGCGCTGTCGCTGGTCCATGTCTCGGGCTGCGCCAAGGGTTGCGCTCACCCCGCGCGCGCCCCTCTCACCGTCGTCGGCACGAGCGAAGGCTGCGGCGTCATTCGCGACGGCGCCGCGCGCGAGGTGCCCGAAGCCCACGTCTTTGTGGATGAGCTTCCCGCGGCGCTCGCTCGCCTGACCGAACCTCGCGAGGCCGTGGATGCTTGAGCGCCCCTCATATCTTCGCGACGGCGCCGCGATCTACGAGCGCTCCTTCGCCATCATCCGCGAAGAAGCGGACCTCTCGCGCTTCGCAGCCGATGAAGCCGATATCGCCGTGCGCATGATCCATGCCGCAGGTCAGGTGGAGATCGCCCAGTCGATCGAGTTCGGGCCCAGCCTAGCGACTGCCGCCCGCGCGGCACTAGTGCGCGGCGCACCGATCCTGTGCGATGCCGAGATGGTGGCACACGGGATCACCCGCTCGCGCCTCCCCGCCAAGAATGAGGTGATCTGCACGTTGCACGATCCGCGCGTGCCGGAGCTCGCCGCTAAGCTCCGCACGACCCGCTCAGCAGCGGCGCTCGAACTGTGGCGCGACAAGCTTGCGGGCGCCATCGTCGCCATCGGCAACGCGCCGACGGCGCTGTTCCGCCTGCTCGAGATGCTCGATGCGGGCGCGGCCAAGCCAGCGGCGATCCTCGGCATTCCGGTGGGCTTCGTCGGCGCCGCCGAATCCAAAGAGGCGCTTGCCGCCAATTCGCGCGGGGTGCCTTATCTCATCGTGCGCGGGCGAATCGGCGGCAGCGCCATCACCGCAGCGGCGGTCAACGCACTGGCCAAGGAGGGAATATGAGCGGCCGTCTCATTGGTGTCGGCGTCGGGCCGGGCGATCCTGGTTTGCTCACGCTGAACGCGATCGCCGCGCTCAACGGGGCCGACGTCGTCGCTCACTTCGCCAAGGCGGGCAACGCGAGCAACGCGCGCGCAATCGCCGTCGCGCATCTCAAGCCTGGCGTCGAGGAGCTTCCGCTGCACTATCCCGTCACCACCGAGATTCCGAAGGCTGACGCCGCCTATCGTCGAGCGCTCGTCGAATTCTACGACGCTTCCGCCGCGGCGGTCGCTGCGCGGCTCGATGCCGGTCGCGTCGTCGCGGTCATCGCCGAGGGCGATCCCTTGTTCTACGGCTCGTACATGCACCTCCATGTGCGGCTTAGCCCCCGCTATCCGACCGAGGTCATTGCCGGGGTCACCGGCATGTCGGGCTGCTGGTCGTCGATTGCGACGCCGATCGCGCAAGGCGACGACGTGTTCACCGTGGTCCCCGCCACGCTTCCCGAGTTCGAGCTCGAGCGGAGGCTCGCCGATTCGAACGCTGCGGTGGTGATGAAGATCGGGCGCAATCTGCCCAAGGTGCGCCGCGCGCTCGACCGCGCTGGCCGGCTCGACCGCGCCATTTATGTCGAGCGCGGCACCATGGCGAACGCGCAAGTGATGAAGCTCGCCGACAAGCTCGATACGCCGGCGCCCTACTTCGCCATCGTGCTGGTGCCGGGCTGGGAGGGGCGCCCGTGAGCGGCAGGCTCACCATTGTCGGCCTCGGACCTGGCGATGATCGCTATCTCACGCCTGAGGCGGACGACGCGCTCACGATCGCTGAGGCGCTCTACGGCTATGGCCCTTATCTCGACCGCGTGCCGGAGAGAGAGGACCAGACGCGCCACCCTTCCGACAATCGCGAGGAGGCGGCGCGGGCCAAGGCCGCGCTTCGCCATGCCGCGCGCGGCGCCGAGGTCGCGCTCGTCTCCGGTGGTGACCCCGGCGTGTTCGCCATGGCGGCTTCCGTGTGCGAGGAGATCGCGGCCGGTCCAAAGGCGTGGCGAGCGCTCGACGTCACGGTCGTGCCGGGGATCACGGCGATGCACGCGGTCGCTGCGCGCGCTGGCGCTCCGCTTGGGCACGATTTCTGCGCCATCTCGCTCTCCGACAATTTGAAGCCGTGGGAGGTCGTGCTGAAACGGCTCGACGCCGCTGCCGAAGCGGGCTTTGTCGTCGCGCTCTATAATCCCGTGTCGCAGGCGCGGCCTTGGCAGCTCGGGGACGCGCTGGCGCGGCTTGCCCGCCATCTTCCCGCCGCAACGCCCGTCATCTTCGGCCGCGCCGTGGGACGCGACGAAGAGAGCATCACCATCGCCACGCTTGTAGAGGCTCCCGGTGTCGCCGCCGACATGGCGACGCTCGTCATTGTTGGGTCCGCCGAAACGAGGCTCATCCCGCGCGAAGGGCTAACACCGCTCGTCTATACGCCGCGCGCGGTCGAGAAGGTGATCGCATGATCGATCGCGCGGAGCGCATCCTCGATTGTCGCCGCACCCTCGACCTCGGGCAGTGCAGGGCGCTTCAGCATGATCACCGGAAGATGCAGCGTGCGCGCCGCCGTGATCTTGCCGTAGGTCGCTTCGCCGCCGCTGTTCTTGGCGACGATCACATCGATCCGATGGCGCTCGAGAAGCGCGCGATCCTCGTCCTCGCTGAAAGGTCCGCGCGCGGTCCGGTAGATCGCATACGGCACCGAGAGTGGTGGATCGACGGGATCGACGCTGCGGACAAGATAGACATGTTGCGGCGCCGCTTCGAAGGGGCGAAGCTCCTTCCGCCCGAGCGCGAGGAAGACGCGCCGCGGCGCATCTCCGAGCGCCTTCACGGCGTCCTCCATCGTGTCGACCTCTGTCCACAAATCGCCAGTTGCCTTGCGCCAAGGCGGCCGGCGGAGCGCGATCAGCTTGACCTGAGCTACGCGAGCAGCCTCAGCGGCATTGGCGGAGATCGCGGCGGCATAAGGGTGCGTGGCGTCAATCAAGAGATCGATGCCCTCGGCGCGGAGGTAAGCTGCAAGACCTTCTGCGCCGCCGAAGCCACCGCTTCGTACCGCCACGGGCTGCTTGAGAGGATCTGCCGTTCGACCAGCAAGAGAGAGCGTCACTGCCAGATCTTTGCGCCCGGCGAGCGCCGCGGCGAGCGCGCGCGCCTCCGCCGTGCCGCCGAGAATGAGGATACGGGTCATGCGCGCTGAGCGGGCCATGCCGGAAACTGCCCCATCGCGGCGCTGGCTGTCCATCGTCGGCATCGGCGAGGACGGCGTCGAAGGCTTGAGCGCGACGGCCCGAGCGCTCGTTTCTAGCGCAGACATCGTGTTCGGCGGGGAGCGGCATCTCAAGCTTGCGGCACCCTTGATTAAGGGGCGCGCGAGCGCATGGCCGAACCCGTTTGCGCGCGGGATCGAGGAGGTCCTGGCCGCGCGCGGAAGCCAAGTCTGTGTGCTCGCCTCCGGCGACCCCTTCAATTACGGCGTCGGCTCCGTGCTCGCGAGTCGGGTGCCGCCGGAGGAGACTCTGGTCGTTCCGGCGCCCTCCGCTTTCAGCCTCGCCGCCGCGCGACTCTGCTGGGCTCTCCCCGAGATTGCGCTCGTCTCGCTGCATGGGCGCGAGCTTTCCCGCATCCGTCCGCACCTCCATCATGGCGCCCGCATCCTTGCATTTACCTCCGACGCGGAAGGACCCGCAGCACTTGCACGCCTCCTGACTGAGTCCGGTTTCGGCGGCTCGCGCATGATCGTGCTCGAGGCGCTCGGCGGTGTAAATGAACGCGTGCGCTCGACGACTGCGGAGAATTTCGCGCTGACCGGCATCGCCGCACTCAATACCGTTGCCATCGAGGTCGAGGCCGGTCCCGCCGCGCGCATCATTCCATTCAGCTCCGGTCTCAACGATGAACTGTTCGAGCATGACGGGCAGATCACCAAGCGCGAGATCCGCGCCGTGACACTCTCAGCGCTCGCGCCCACCCGCGGGCAATTGCTGTGGGACATCGGCGCGGGTTCCGGCTCGGTCGCCGTCGAGTGGATGCTCTCTCATCCCTCGATGCGCGCGATTGCAATCGAGACGCGCGCCGATCGCGCCGCTCGCATCGCCCGCAACGCAGCGGCGCTCGGCGTCCCGGAACTCGAAGTGATCCAGGGGCATGCGCCTGAAGCGCTCGCCGGTCTCGCCGCTCCTGATGCGATCTTCATCGGCGGCGGAGCGAGCGAGCCGGGCGTGATTGATGCGGCGATCGGCGCACTTCGTCCAGGCGGTCGACTCGTTGCAAATGCCGTGACGCTGGAGACGGAGGCCGCGCTGATCGCAAGACATGCCGAGCTTGGCGGCCAGCTAACGCGCATCGCCATCTCGCGCGCCGATGCCGTCGGCGGCAAGACGGCGTGGCGAGCGGCCATGCCGGTCACGCAATTCGTATGGGGGAAGCCATGATCGTTGCAGGGATCGGCTGCCGCAAGGGCGCCTCGCAGGCCGAAGTCGAGGCGGCGATCGACGACGCTCTCGCCCAAGCAAAACTCGCTCGGGAGGCGCTTCGTCTCATCGCCACATCCGACGGCAAGGCAAACGAGCCCGGCGTGGTCGCCGCCGCCGAGGCGCGCGGCGTGCCGCTCGTGCGCGTGGCCGCCCCCGATCTTGAAGCGGCGGGTAGCCGGACGCAATCCTCATCGCCGCGCGTGAAAGAGATGTTCGGCGTGCCGTCGGTGGCGGAAGCCGCTGCGCTTGCCGCAGGCGGACCAAAGGCCAAGCTCATCCTGCCGCGTATCGCCGTCGGCCCGGTCACCTGCGCGCTGGCCGATACGGAAGCGCCATGACGGTGCATTTTATCGGCGCGGGGCCGGGCGCGGCGGACCTCATCACGATCCGCGGCCGCGACCTCATCGCGCGCTGTCCCATCTGCCTCTATGCCGGCTCGATCGTGACGCGCGAGTTGCTCGGCTTTTGCCCTGAAGGCGCGCGTATCGTCGATACGGCGCCGCTTGCGCTCGACGCGATCGAGGCGGAGTTCGTCGCAGCCCACGCGGCAGGAAAAGACGTAGCGCGGCTTCAGTCCGGCGATCTCTCCGTGTTCAGTGTGCTCGCCGAGCAGTTGAGAAGGCTCGATGCGCACGGCATCCCCTATACGCTGACTCCCGGCGTGCCGGCCTTCGCCGCGGCGGCAGCGGCGCTCGGGCGTGAGCTGACGGTGCCTGAGGTCGCGCAGAGTGTGGTGCTCACGCGCGTGCCGGGCCGCGCCTCGCGTATGCCTGAAGGTGAGAGCCTGAGAGCTTTCGCCGCGACCGGGGCGACGCTCGCCATCCATCTCGCCATCCATGCACTCGACCGGGTCGTGGCCGATCTGATCCCGTTCTATGGTGCCGACTGCCCTATCGCAGTGGTGGCGGAGGCGAGCCGGCCCGCTGAGAGGATCGTGCGCGGGACGCTCGGCGACATCGCCGGGAAGCTTGCCGCCAATCCGATCGAGCGCACGGCGCTCATCCTGGTCGGGCGCGCCTTGGGCGCAGAAAATTTCCGCGAGAGCGCGCTCTACGACGTCGACTACCGCCGCCGCTTCCGAGGAGGAGCGGCATGAACAGACCCGAACGGCGCGCGTCCCACCAATCGCCCGTCGCGGTCGAACAGAACAATTTCGATCTCGACCGGCTTGCCGGCAACGACCTTTGCCGCCGTCGCTTGCGCCGCGTGCGCAACCGCACGCCCCAGCGCAATGCCGTCCTGCTCGGCGTGAGCGAAGGCTTCGGCCGCAGTGTTGGAAGCCAGGATACGTTCGGCCAGTCGCTCAGAGCCATCGTTCTTCTTGGCGAGATCGGCGAGCACGGCGAGATCGACCGATCCGCGGCGCGAATGAAGATCGAGCAGGCCTTGGGCGAGCTTGGTCATCTTGCCGACGCCGCCCGCGATGGTGACGCGACCGACGGGATGGCTGCGCACATATTTGAGCATTCCGCCGACGAAATCGCCCATGTCGATCAGCGCGGTCTCAGGCAGGCCGTGCAGCTTCTTCACCGCCGCTTCCGAGGTCGCGCCGGTCGCGCCCGCGATATGGGTGAGGCCTGCGGCGCGGGCGACGTCGATGCCGCGATGGATCGAGTGGATCCACGCCGAGCACGAGTAGGGCACGACGATCCCCGTGGTTCCGAGGATCGAGAGCCCGCCGACAATGCCGAGCCGGCCGTTCAGCGTCTTGCCGGCAAGCGCTTCGCCTCCGGGAATCGAAATCTCGATCTCGACATCGCCCCGGTCGCCATGCGCCTTGGCCACCTCGGCGATCGCCGCGCGCATCATCTGTCGCGGCACGGGATTGATGGCTGGCTCCCCCGGCGGGATGGGGAGGCCTGGCCGCGTAACGGTGCCCACGCCCTCTCCAGCGCAAAAGGTGACGCCGCTTCCGGGAGCGGCGCGCCTCACCGTGGCGAGGATCAAAGCGCCGTGCGTCACATCGGGGTCGTCGCCGGCATCCTTCACCACGCCGGCCGTCGCCGTGCCGTCCACCACCTTAGTCGTGGTGGCGAGGCTGAACGCCGGACGGCTACCCCCAGGCAAAGTCACCTCGACAGGGTCTGGAAACACACCGGTCAGCAGCGCGGCGTAGGCCGCCTTGGCGGCTGCGGTCGCGCAAGTGCCGGTAGTCCAGCCGCGACGGAGCTTTGGCGATGTCTCTGCCATGGCCTTCGCTATAGAGCGGGACGCGCCCCGCGTCACGGCGCGAGGCAAGTGCCATGAGCGCGCGCGGGCTGATCGTCTCAGCGCCACGCTCTGGCGCCGGCAAAACCACGGTGACGGTTGCCCTGCTTGCCGCGCTCAGGCGGCGCGGCGTGGCCGTGCAGGCGGCAAAGGCCGGCCTAGACTATATCGATCCCGCCTTCCATGGGGCGGCGACAGGAAGGCCGAGCATCAATCTCGATAGCTGGGCGATGCCGCCTTCTCTGCTCGATGCCCTGATAGCCGGCGGCGCAGGCCACGCGGACATGATCGTCGTTGAAGGGGTGATGGGCCTGTTCGACGGGATCGAGGCGCCCCCAGGGCGGACGGGATCGACGGCCGACCTCGCCCAGCGCTTTGGCCTGCCGGTGCTGCTCGTGGTCGACGTGTCGGGGCAGTCGCAATCGGCGGCAGCGGTGATACGAGGCTTCGCCACGCACGATCCGAAGGTGAGGATCGGCGGCGTCGTGCTCAACCGGGTCGGCAGCGAGCGCCATTTGAAGCTCGTGGCCGGAGCCGTCTCGGCCCTAGGGGTTCCCGTCCTTGGCTCGATCAGCCGTGACGCCGCGCTCTCTCTACCGGAGCGCCATCTCGGCCTTGTGCAGGCGCGCGAGCATGGCGACCTCGATGCACGGCTCGCGCGGCTCGCCGATATGGCCGAGCGGCATCTCGACCTCGACGCCATCGTTGCGCTCGCAAGCACCCCTCGCGTCACACCGCCCCGCAAAGCTGTGGCGCTGCCGCCACCCGGCATGCGCATCGCACTCGCGCAGGACGAGGCTTTCACCTTCATCTATCCGCATCTTCTCGAGGGATGGCGGCAAGCCGGGGCCGAGGTCGTCTCCTTCTCGCCGCTTGCTGACGAGCCGCCACCCGAAGCTTGCGACGCGTGCTGGCTGCCGGGCGGATATCCAGAGCTCCACGCGGGGCGCCTCGCCGCCGCGCACAGGTTCCGTGATGGCATCAGGCGCTTCGCCGCCACGCGCAAGGTTCATGGCGAGTGCGGCGGCTACATGGTGCTCGGCGAGCGTCTTGAAGATGCCGACGGCGTTCGCCACGCCATGACCGGGCTGCTCGGGCATGCGACGAGCTTCGCACAGAAGAAGCTCCATCTCGGCTATCGCGAGGCGCGCCTCCTCGCCGACGGCCCGCTCGGGCGTGAAGGCTCGATCGTGCGCGGGCACGAATTCCACTACGCATCGCTGACCACGACGGGAAACGACGCGCCTCTCGCCGAGCTTGCCGATGGACAAGGCCAGAAGCTTGGGACTGCGGGAGGACGGCGCG
>JBLMXO010000337.1:0-3043 GCA_050257815.1 Actinomycetota bacterium | reverse complement strand
CCAAAGCGGCGGGAGGGCGTCCTGCGAGGACTTCGCTGCGGCCATCGATCCAGACATGTTGCGACTTTACGCGCGGACAGCCGTCGCTAATGCGACATCAGCACCGGGACCTTGGTGTTGTACAAGACATATCGCGTGGCTCCCCCGAGCAGGTACTCCCGCCAGCGCCAATGGCCATAGGCGCCCATGACCAAGAGCCTGTCCTCGCCGCTCGAGGCTTCGACCAGCACTTCACCCACCTCGCGGCCATGCAACGCCAGCGTCACGAGCTCGACATTGATGCCCGCGCCCTTCAGGTAGTCCGCCATCATGGCGAGCGTATCGTCCTGGTTCTCATGCTCGGCGACGCTTAAGAGCTGGACGCGTCTTGCCGCAGCGAGGAATGGCATGGCGGCGGCCAAAGCACGCACCGCCTCGACCGTATCCTTCCAGGCGATCACTACGGTCGTGGCGTTGGTGCCTCGCGTACCATTCGGCACGACGATCATCGGACGTCCCGAGCTGAACAGGGCTGCGTCACGGGCAAGGTCGAAGAAGACGTCCTCGCTCGCGGCAGCGCTCGGTAAGACGGTAAGGTCGGCGCCTTTCGCCCGCGTTTCCACGGTGCGCGTCACGGGATCCTCAATTTGGAGGAAGGTCGGTTGCACATTCGGGTTGGCGCGCGTGGTTGTGGCGAACCAAGAACGGGCCTCGCGCTCTTCGAGTTCGGCCTGCTTCTTGCCTACATCGACGAGCTGCTCGAAATAGACCGGGCTGAGCTCGGTCGAATAGGGCAGCCGGTCTTGAGGTGCGGGACACGCATGCAGCACCTCGAGGCTGGCGCCCGTGCAGCCGGCTAGCGCGAAGGCGAACGCGACACAGGCATCAGTCGTGCCACGCTGATGGATGGGAAGCAGGATCTTGACGAGCTTCACCGCGACATCTCCTCGCTCGCAGGGATCATACGGGGTCTAGTTTTTGTTCTGGTCCTGGTCGCGGCCCTTGAGGCTCAGGATATAGGCGATGACATTCAGCATATCCTGCTTTTCGACGACGATGTTGGGCATCGTCGGATGCGACGTCTCCATCCACACTCTGAGCGCGGTCCCGGTCACGCCTGGCCGGTCGGCGACTTCGCGGAAGCGCGTTGCTTTGGGGAGAGGGGACTGCTCGGCGGAGATGCCGTGACAACCCGAGCAATACGTCTTGGCGTATTCGAAGCCGGCTTGAGGATCGCCGATATCCTCGGCCGCAACAGCGGCAGGGGCTGTCGCGAAGGCAAAGATAAAACCCACGAGAAGAGGTCTCATCACTGGTCCTTGGATCGTTTTGCGACACCCCGTGGCGAGCATGAGGGATCGGCAAGCGGCTTTCGGCCTTGATGCGGGTCAATAGAGATAGCCTAAATTCTGCGCTGTTTGGCCCCTTGACGCAACTCAAGGAACATTTACCGAGTTCGCGCATGCTGATAGTTCGCTCGTGTAGGTGAGTGGACCGAGGTTCTAACGGAGAAAGATGTACAATGCAGATCCCGCTGCAAATCAGTTTCCGCAATATGGACCCCTCACCGGCGGTCGAGGCACTCATCCGCGAGAAGGCGGCCAAGCTCGAGCGCTTCCATGACCGCATCATCGGCTGCACTGTGGTGGTCGAGGCCCCCCACCGGCATCACCATAAAGGCAAGCTCTATAACGTGCGCATCGACATCAGCGTGCCGGGAAAGAACGTGGTCGTGGACCGCGCCAAGCCCATCGACCATGCTCACGAAGACGTCTATGTAGCGGTGCGCGACGCTTTCGATGCCGCCGTTAGACGGCTCGAAGATCAAGCGCGGAAGATGCGCGGCGACATTAAGAGCCACTCGGCCCCTGCACACGGCAAGATCGAAAATCTGTTCGGGGATTACGGCTTCATCACAACGGCCGACGGCGATGAGGTCTATTTCCACCGCAACAGCGTGGTCGACGGCAATTTCGACACGCTCGAGGTCGGCAACGAGGTGAGCGTAGTCATCGCCGAAGAAGAAGGTGAGAAAGGCTTGCAGGCGACTACGGTCAAGCCGATCGGCAAGCACCACATCGTGGAATAAGGCTTACGTCCCTTCATCCTTCCAAAAGGCCTTAGCCTCAGCGAAACGCGCGAAGGCCTTCTCGGCGTCGGCAAGAAGCCGCTCGCGCGAGGCAGCCTCGCGTGCGGGATCGGGAATGGCCGCGGCCATCTCGACGGGAGGCCCCTCGCCTCCCGTTCCATCCATCAGACCGTGACGCGTCTCGAGATCGTTCAAGCCACCGAGCGCATCCTGCAAGTCCTTGAGTGCGGCGAGCAGCTCGTCGCGGCGTTTGAGATTGCCTTCGCCGGGGAAGGTCTTGGCGAAGAACTCGGTGGCGTAGCGGAGCCGTTTTGCGCGAATGCGAAGCCTGTGGCGCTGATGGGCGCTGACATGGCGGAGGTCGCCACCTCGTTTCTTGACTCCCTTGCGCAGGCGCGCGAGCTCCTTTCTGGCGCGCTCGGTGATCGGCTCGCGTGCCCCCTCGCTTGAGGCCCAATCGCCGACCTCAATCCATGCGGCGAGAGCGAGCAGATCTTTGCGGAAGCGCTCTGACCTGAGCGAGTCTGTGGCGCGGTCGTAGGCCGCCTTTCGCCGCTCCTCGAAGTCGCGCCGAGCAGCACCAACTCCGGCGTCCTTGGGACGGTCCTTTTGCAGCGGCGCGAGCACGTCGGCCGCAAACACGTCGAGATCGCGTGCGGGACCGAGCTCCTGCGTGATCCATTTGAGCTCTGCCTTGATCCGATCCAGGTCGCCGTTGGCAACGACATCAGCAAAGATCGAGATGGCCGCGCGGAGACGCCTCAGACCTACGCGCATCTGATGTAGCGCCTCAGCGTGGCCTACGACGACCGCTGGCTCATTGACGATAATCTGCCTCACGCAGCTGCGCGCGATCGCGCGGAACGCTTCGGCCGCCGTGACGTTTGGCTTGATGTCGACCTCGCTCGCCTTCTCAACGGCGTGATCCGCCTTGGAGAGGAGCTCGAAACCACGCTCGGACTTAGTTTTGATGGC
>JBLMXO010000336.1:0-5795 GCA_050257815.1 Actinomycetota bacterium | reverse complement strand
AAAGCTTGGTCTCGGGCGGCAGCTTGGCGAGCTTCGACAGCGAGGACCACATTGTCTTGGCGTCGCCCTCGAGCAGCTTGCCGCAGCCGACCGAGAACAGCGTGTCGCCGACGAACACGATGCCGTCGTCGGGGAAGAAATAGCTGACATGCCCCTTGGTGTGACCGGGCGTCTCGATCACGGTGCCCTTGGCGCCGCCGATCTCGATCGTGTCGCCCTCTTTCACCGCGACATCGAGCGCCGGGATTGAGCCTGCCTCTTTCGCCGGACCGACGATGGTGCAGCCGGTCATGCGCTTCACGATGGTGTTGCCGGCGGTATGGTCGTGATGATGATGCGTGACGAGGATATGGGTGAGCGTCCAGCCCTTCTCGTGCAGCGCGGCCAGCAGCTCCTCGGCATCGGGCGCATCGATCGCGGCGGTCGCCTCGGTCTTGGGATCGTGGATCAGGACGCCGAAATTGTCGCCGCGGGTCGGGAATTGGTGAACTTGCAATTGCGTCATCAAAGGTTCCAATGCTCTTCCTTGCTTTCGCCGCGGACCCTAGCATCTCAAGGGCGGATATTGAATGAACGTTCACCGAAGTTGAGAACGGAGTCTAAACGCGCAAGCGTGACATTTCGCTCATGCCGCTCGACGTCATCGACCTCAAGGATTTCTACGCCCGCCCACTCGGGCTCGTAGTGCGGAGCCTGCTCTCGCCCCGCATCAGGGCACGCTGGGCCGATTTGAAGGGCGCGCGCGTGTTCGGACTCGGCTTCGTCACTCCTTACCTCGCGCCGTTCAGAGGCGAGGCCTCGGTGCTTGGCGCGCTGATGCCTGACGAACTCGGCGCCGTGCCCTGGCCCGAGCAGGGGCAGTCGGTGAGCGCGCTGGTCGAGGAGACCGACCTTCCGCTCGAGGACGAGAGCGCCGACCGCATCCTGCTCGTACACATGCTCGAATGGTCGGAGACGTCCCGCGAGTTACTGCGCGAGCTGTGGCGCGTGCTTGCGCCGAACGGCAGGCTCCTCCTCGTCGTCCCCAACCGGAGAGGCTTGTGGGCGCGGGTCGACACCACGCCCTTCGGCTACGGCACACCGTTCAGCCGGTCGCAGCTCACCAAGCTGCTCAAGGATGCTCTGTTCTCGCCCGAGGAGTGGGAATACGCGCTCTATATGCCGCCGTTCAATTGGGGCGTGCTGCTCAGCTGGCCGGTGTTCTGGGAGAAGCTCGGACTCGTGTTGTGGCCCGCCTTCTCCGGCGTGATCCTGGTCGAGGCGACCAAGCAGGTCTATGCCGCACTGCCCGCACGCGCCGCCGAGCGCAAGGTGAAACGCCGCATCGTCCCCGTCCCCGCCGGGATCACCCCTAAAGCAGGCTAGCGCGACAGGAGAAACACCGCCTGCTCGCCGAACAGGTTCTGGGCGAACAGCGGCATGGAGACGCCGAGCTTGCGCCCATAGGCGTTGAGCGCGACGGCACGGTCGATCTTGGCGCCGGCATCGCGACAAAGATCGGTGAAATCGTTGATGGTGCAGAGATGGATATTGGGTGTGTCGTACCAGCGGTCGGGCAGATATTCGGTGCGCGGCATATGCCCGCCGAACAGGAGCTTCGCCCGCACGCGCCAATGGCCGAAATTGGGGAAGGACACGATCGCGCGCTTGCCGATGCGCAACAGCTGCTCAAGCACGTGGCGAGGGCTATAGGTCGCCTGGATCGTCTGCGACAGGATCGCATAGTCGAAGGCGAGGTCGGGGTAATAGACGAGGTCGGTGTCGGCGTCGCCCTGGATCACCGACAGTCCTTTCGCCACGCAATTGTTCACGCCCGCTTGGCTCAGCTCGATGCCGCGGCCGTCGACGCCCTTGCGCGCGGTGAGCAGGCGGAGCAGCGTGCCGTCGCCACAGCCGATATCGAGCACACGCGAGCCGGGCGCCACCATCTCGGCAATGAGGAGCAGGTCGACGCGCGCGGTGTCGGTCGCCGCGCGCACGGCATGAGGCGGCACGTTCACGTTCATGGCAGCCATCCCTTCGGCTCCGCGATGCCGCGCTTCAACGCCGCTGCACCAAGAAATCCACGAATCGTATCGAACAGCTCGGGCTCGTGCAGCAGAAACGAGTCGTGACCGTTGTCGGTCTTGATCTCGACGAAGCTCACATTGGCCGCAACTGCGTTCAGCGCATGCACGATCTCGCGGCTCTCCTCGGTCGGGAACAGCCAGTCGGAGGTGAATGACACGAGGCAGAAGCGCGTCTTCGTGCCGTGGAACGCGTTGGCGAGCACACCGCCATGGTCGGCCGCGAGGTCGAAATAGTCCATGGCGCGCGTGATGTAGAGATAGGAGTTCGCATCGAAGCGGTCGACGAAGGAGAGGCCCTGGTGGCGGAGATAACTCTCCACCTGGAAGTCAGCGTCGAAGCCGAAGGTGACCTTGTCGCGGTCCTGGAGATTGCGACCGAACTTCCTGTGCAGCGCGTCATCCGACATGTAGGTGATATGCGCGGCCATGCGCGCGACGGCGAGCCCTTTGCGCGGATTCTTGCCCTCGTCGAGATAGCGGCCCTGGCACCACTCGGGATCGGCCATCACTGCCTGGCGGCCGACCTCGTGGAAAGCGATGTTCTGCGAGGAGTGGCGCGCCGAGCAGGCGATTGGGACCGCCGAGAACACGCGGTCCTTGTAGGTCGCGGCCCATTCGAGCACCTGCATGCCGCCCATCGACCCGCCTAGCACGCACAGCACGTCAGGAACGCCGAGATGGTCGAGCAGGCGCGCCTGCGCCCGCACCATGTCGCGCACGGTGATGACCGGGAAGTCGGGTCCATAAGGGTGCCCCGTCGCCGGATTGATCGAGCTCGGTCCCGTCGAGCCCATACAGCCGCCGATGACATTGGCGCACAGCACGAAATAGCGGTTGGTGTCGATTGGCTTGCCGGGCCCGACCATCGTCTCCCACCAGCCGGGCTTGCCGGTGACGGGATGAAGATTGGCGACGTGCTGGTCACCGGTCAGAGCGTGGCAGACGAGCACGAGGTTCGACTTGTCGCGATTGAGCTCGCCGTAAGTCTGGTAGGCGATGGAGAACGGCTTCAGCGCGGAGCCGCAATCGAGGGGCAACGCCTCCTCGAAATGCACGATCTCACTTTGCGGATTGGCGATCTGCGCCAGCCGCAAGGAGGGATCGGTAATGATCGCAGCCGTAGACGTCTCGCCCATTTCCAGTCCAGCCAATCCGCCCCCACCCTGCGTTCCACAATCCGGGGTTAGCTAGGAGCTTAGCAACGAAAGTCAATCTTTTCTTTGCTTTGGCCCAAGAAATGCCCCAAGAGAGAGCCTTGCAACATCCCGTCCGAGGAGCGTCAAGATGACCGCCAAGCGTGGGCCGATCCCGCGTCAAGGCATTCTCGACATCGCGCCTTACGTGCCCGGCACGAGCGCGCTGCCTGGTGCTGCGCCCGTCATCAAGCTCTCATCCAACGAGACGCCGTTTGGCCCCTCCCCGGCCGCCATCGAAGCCTACCATGCCGCCGCCGCTTCGCTCTCACTTTACCCCGACGGCTCTGCCCGCCCGGTGCGCGAAGCTATTGCCGCCCTCTATGGTCTCGATCCCGCACACATCGTCTGCGGAGCCGGCTCAGACGAGCTTTTGAACCTGCTCGCTACCGCCTATCTCGGCCCCGGCGACGAGGCGATCTACAGCGAACACGGCTTCCTCGTTTACAAGATCGCGATTCTCGCGCGTGGCGCAACGCCCGTCGTGGCGCCCGAAACCGATCTCACGGCGAATGTCGATGCGATCCTCGAACGGGTGACGCCGGAGACGCGTCTCATCTTCATCGCCAACCCCAACAACCCGACTGGGACCTATCTCCCCTTCGACGAGGTGAAGCGCCTGCGCGCGGGCCTGCCCGAGCAGGTCGTGCTCGTGCTCGACGCGGCCTATGCCGAATATGTGCGGGCCAACGACTACGGGGCCGGCATCGAGCTTGTGGCCACCACCCACAACACGGTGATGACGCGCACCTTCTCCAAGATCTACGGTCTCGCCTCGCTCAGACTTGGCTGGGCCTACTGCCCTGCTGACATCGCTGCCACGCTGAACCGCATCAGAGGTCCGTTCAACGTCTCGGGTCCAGCGATTGCTGCCGGCGTCGCCGCGCTTCATGATCAGCGCCAGGTGCAGCGCGCGGCAGACCACAACGAGACGTGGCGCGCGCAAATCGCCGAGGCGCTCACCGAGCTTGGCCTCAGAGTGACGCCGAGTGCGGCGAACTTTCTCCTGCTGCACTTCCCCAAGGACAAGGCGCACTCGGCGGAAGCGGCGGACAAGTTCCTGCACACGCGGCGCATCATCTTGCGGCGCATCGCCGAATACGGCTTTCCCAATGCGCTCCGCATGACCATCGGCACCGAGCACGACAACCGCGCCGTGCTCGAAGGCTTGCGCGCTTTCATGAAAGCCGATGGCTCGGCGCGCAAATGACCAAGCCCCTGTTCGATACGCTCGCCATCATCGGGCCAGGGCTCATCGGCTCGTCCATCATGCGGGCTGCGCGGGCGAAAGGCGCGGTGCAGAGGATCGTGGCGTCGGCGCGCTCGCCTGAGACGCGCAAACGCGTCGTCGAGCTCGGCATCGCCGATGCGGTGGTCGAGAACAACGAGCAGGCGGTCGAAGGCGCCGATCTCGTCATCGTCTGCGTTCCGGTCGGTGTTTGCGGCGCGGTCGCCAAGGAGATCGGCGCGCATCTAAAGGCCGGCGCGATCGTCTCCGACGCGGGCTCGGTGAAGGGCTCAGTCGTACGCGACATGGGCCCGCATCTGCCGAAGACGGTGCATTTCATTCCCGCCCATCCTGTCGCCGGCACCGAGCATTCGGGCCCCGATGCCGGCTTCGCCGAGCTGTTCGAGGACCGCTGGTGCATCCTGACGCCACCTGAAGGAACCGACCCTGAAGCCGTCGAGAAGCTTGCTGCGTTCTGGCGCTTGCTTGGCGCCAATGTCGAGCGCATGAGCCCCGACCATCACGACCTCGTGCTCGCCATCACCAGCCATCTGCCGCATCTTATCGCCTACACCATCGTTGGCACCGCCGACGAATTGCAGACCGTGACGCGCTCGGAAGTGCTCAAGTTTTCTGCCGGCGGTTTCCGCGACTTCACGCGCATCGCCGCTTCCGATCCCGTCATGTGGCGCGACATCTTCCTCGCCAACAAGGAAGGCGTGCTTGAGATGCTCGGCCGCTTCAACGAGGATGTCGCCGCGCTGACCAAGGCGATCCGGAAGGGTGACGGCGAGGCCCTCTATGATCACTTCACCCGCACCCGCGCCATTCGCCGCGGCATCATCGAGGCAGGCCAGGATACGCCTGCGCCGGATTTCGGCCGTCCCCACGGGCATGAGGACTGACGCTAAGTGAATGGCTGAGCTTTGGGTGTTCGGCTATGGCTCGCTGATGTGGCGGCCGGGCTTTGACTTCGCGGATCAGGCCCCTGCTCGACTCATGGGCGCGCATCGCGCGCTTTGCGTCTATTCCGTCGTCCATCGCGGCACGCACGCTGAGCCCGGCCTCGTGCTCGGCCTCGACAAGGGCGGATCTTGCCGCGGCGTCGCCTTCCGCGTTGTTGCCGGCGCCGAGGATGAGACGATCGCCTATCTCCGCGCGCGCGAGCAGGTGACCGACGTCTATCGCGAAGCCACACGCCCCATCACGCTGCTGGATGGATCAAACCGCGGCTTTCGCGCACTCTGCTATCTCGTCGACCCCAATCACGCGCAATATGCGGGATCCCTCTCGCTCGAGGACAAG
>JBLMXO010000335.1:0-10411 GCA_050257815.1 Actinomycetota bacterium | reverse complement strand
TGCGTTGTCATCGTCCGAGGGCAGCCTGCACCAACTGCGTTAACGGAGCATGGCAGCGCGAGTTCCAATTTGGTGATGAGAACCGATGCGCGCGCAAAGAAAAGGGGCCGGTGAGGAGACGACCGGCCCCTTCAATCCAAGCTCTCCGGGGAGAGAGCTTGCCGCGCGACTTAGTTGAGGCCAACGCGAACCTTGATCGGCTCGAACGTCTCGGCGGCAACCTTGGTCGACAGCGCCTGCAGCTCTTGGGCCTGCGCCGACAGCGTGCCGAGCTGCCGCTGCCAATAGGTCTTCTGCAACTCGACGGCCTCGGCAACGGTCTTGGCCCCAGTCAGGGCCTTGGCGAGATCGAAGCCCGAATTGACGTTGCGCTGGGCGATGTCGATGACCTTGCGATTGAGCGCGGTCACGCCCTGCCCTGCCGCATCGAGGGACTTCTCGACGGCGTCGAGGCCGGCCTCGAGAGCGGTCTTGGAGCGCTCATAGGCATTGCGCGTCTCGGTCACGGTCTTCGCGGCGAGCTCGCGCACGCTCTCGGGGATCGCGGCCTCCATGGCCACGGGCTCGAACTGGGCGATGGTCTTGAGATAGGCGTCGCGCGCCATCTCGGCAGCGGCTTGGGGGTCGAAAGTGTTCATGGTCTTACCTCGTGATGCCCCAGCTGGAGAGTTGGAGTGGCGGAGCGGGGCTGAGGGTTCTTATAGCCGAATTTATTGTGCAGTGCAACATAAATTATTGCATCGCACAAACGGCGCAAATCGGGGCTGAAAGCGCCCATAAGTAGGCAACAGGCGCTTTTCCCGTGCCTCCTGCGTCGCAAGATCGCTGTCAACAAAACTTCATCAACCGCCCCGGCGTCTTCTTTTATCATCGGGCGATCCGCACGGTTTGGGGGCTTTTGAGGGATAGCCATGCGTCGTTTCGGACTGTTGCTTGCCGCCTGCTCGGCCTTGCTCGCCGTCTCCAACGCGAAGGCGGCCGATCCGATGGACTATAGCGTGACGCTCAAGGGCGACTGCCAGTATCAGATCTTGATGGGCTGGGACACGTGCGCCGACAATGCCGTCTACACGCTGTTCAAGAACGGCAAGTACCTGTTCCAGTTCGTCGACGGGCACCAGAATTCCTACGCTTTTTCCGGGCGCAAGGACCGCCAGATCGACCCGAGCAATCTCTATTCCAACATCGATACGCTGGAGACGACGATCGACGGGAAGAAGGTCGTCGATGCCAAAGCGATGGGCGGATGCAATACCAAGATCACGTCCGCAGGCGACAAGTTCGTCTATATCGATTGCTCAGTCTCCAATTCGAAGAACGTCCTGTTCAAGTTCAGGATCAGCAATATTACCGACGTCCAGCGCATGCTGACGCAATAGGTTCGGGGCCGCCGCAAGAACCATTTCAGGCTTGGCCAGGCCTTAACCGAAGGGCAGCTATCAACAGATTTCGTCGCCTTTTTTGCGGACAATCGCGTCCGAATCTGCCAAAGCGTCAAAGGCTATGGGGTGCGGCCGAAATCCTTAAGTGCGGCCGAGGGCTTCTCTATAAGAGGAACAAATCACATGATGTCGAAGTCCGAGCTGATCCAGAAAATCTCCGACGATGTCTCGGTGTCGAAGAAAGACGTCAAGGCCGTCATCGAGTCACTCGCCAGCGTCGGCTACAAGGAGATGAAGAAGAGCGGCGTCTTCCTGTTGCCGGGCTTTGCCAAGTTCATGGTCGTCAAGAAGCCGGCCACCAAGGAGCGCACGGGCATCAATCCCTTCACCAAGGAGCCGACCGTGTTCAAGGCTAAGCCCGCGCGGAAGATCCTGAAAGTGCGCCCGGTGAAGGCCGCTAAGGACGCCGTGTAGGCGCGCGCCAACCTCCAATTTCCAGCGCTTGGCGATCGTCTCGGGGCCTTGTCTGCCTCGGCGTGGCGGCTATTCTCCGCAACCGGAAAGTTCCCACTGAGTTGAGGCAAGCAATGGTCGATCAGGCAGCCCTGCTACAGATCGAGAGACGAATCCAGATCGTCGAGGACAACCTCCGTCAGCTCCAGGAGCAGGCTGCTGCCTTCTCCGGAGCTGCCGACGAGGAGCGCAACGCCGACCGCATCGCCGATCAGCAGGCGAAGCTCGACGCGCTCCTTGCCGAGCGGGAGGCCCTGCTCGGCAAGGGCTGATCCTAAAATCCTCTTTCCCACCGCTGGCCGCGAAGTTACTGCGGCCGTTCTATTTCGACGTCATGCTCTTGATGACGCCGACGAGGATAGTGAGGATGATGCCGCCGACGGCGCCGCCGGCAATATCTCCGACCCAGCCCTCGACCGCCTGCCCCACCATCGTGCCGACGAGCTGGCCGGCAATGCCGCCGCCGATCGCGCCGGCGATCGCGTTGCCGAGCGTCCCCAGCGAGTACTGCTTGGCGGCCGCTCCGGCCGCGCTGCCGCCGATTACACCCGATATGACTTGAACGAGAAGAGCTGTGAGATCCATGGCTTCCCCCCTCAAAGCGCCCGACCCTTGGTCGGCGCTCATATTTTAGGCGGAAGCCCGTTCACAGGCTAGGATGCGAAAAGTTAGTTCGCGGGCGCGTTGGAGCCCGAGCCTTGCGACCGGCAGCCGTAGGCCGGCGTATTGCCATAGGTGAGGCAGGAGGGCTTTGGGCCGTCATCGCTTGGGCCAAGGGTCATCGGGCCCATGGGAAGAGAAAGATGCCCGACGGCGCAGCCTGCAAGCGCAACTGGCAGGATCAGGATAGCAAGCATTTTCAACATTGCTGGACCCCGTGGGCTCGGCTCATGCGAGCAAGAAAGAAATAGTCACGGAAATGCCAATTTCAAGCGCCAGCCGGACTGCGTTTGGCTATTTCCCGCAGACCTGCGATCCCGACGTGCAGACGAAGGGCACGGTGACGCCGGTCCAGCACGTCGTATAAGTGCGCGCCGTCACATAGCTCCCCACGATCAGGTCGGTAGAGACCTCGGGCCTGACCGTCTTGAAGAAGGGATCTGGCTTGACCTGCTGGGCCTTCATCGTGATCGAATGCCAATGTTTCTGCGCTTTGAGCGCATTCGCGCTGCGCGCGGCAAGGGCTTGGGCGCTGCTCAAGGCCTCACCTTGGCGATTTGCACCATACGTCGCCGAGATCACCTGGCAATCGGCGGAGGCGGGCGTGGCGGAAAACCACTGCAGGCTCGCCGGAAAGAGGGTGGCGAACACAAGAATCTTGATTCTGAAACCGCGCATTTCCCTCCCCTCGCCCCTACAGGCTTAGCCCGGAATCTGGTTTTGCCAAGGTCAAATAGGGAGCGCAATCGTTACCGAAACGCCACAGGCATCGGCGCCCGCTTCCGGCTAATATCCCGGCCTCGGATTCGGGGGGTTGAATTTGATGTGGCGTAGGATCGGCGTCGTCATTGCGGTGCTGGCCCTTTCGGGCTGCGCGGCTCAGCGCGAGAGCTACTATGCTCAGCGCGACGCCCCTGATTTGGCGTTCAAGGGCCCGCTCCACCCAGCGTCCTTGTCTTCGGCGCAGCTCAAGCTCGTGCAGCAGGGGATCGCCGCGAGTATGCCGGACTCGGCCACTCCGAGCTTCGGCAAGAGCTACCGCGCGGCTAGCAATGCCGACGCGGAGCTCGTGGTATGCGGCTATGTGAACGGGAAGAAGTTCGTCGGGATGTTCGCCAGATCCGCGCGCGGCAAGACGGCGTTTCTGCCGATCGGGATCGGCCTCGACCAGCAGGAAGAAGACCAGGTCAAACAATATTGCCGCGACAAAGGCATCTACCTGCCGCAGTGATCATCGTCACGGGAAGAGCGTGGCTTTCGCCTGGAGCACGCCCGATTTGTAGACGCCCTCCATCAGCTTCGCGACCTCCTCGTCGCGAATGTTCCACAGGCGCCACCAGTCCTCAAATGTGGCGGCAGTTGCCCCCGGCAACTGCTTCTGCAGCAAGCGCCAAGCGTCGAGCGCCTCCTTGTTCATGCCGAGCTGGCCGTAGATCGGGATGATCTCGAGATACGAGTAGAACATCTCCTGGTCTTGGTTCTGCTGCGCCACTTCGAGTGCGCGCTGGTAGTCGCCCTTCAAGTAGGCCGCGGTATAGACCGTTGAATGGTACCAGCCGGTCGCCGCGTCGGCGTTGAGCGCATTCGCCTTCTCGGCCAAGGCCACGCCGCGCTCGTGATCGCCTGAGCTCGAGATCATGCAGGCAAGCGTCGCCATGATCTCCGCATCGTAGGGAGCAAGCTTCAAAGCCTCATCGGCTTCGCGGGCAAACAGGTCGAGATTCTTCGTGAAAAAATAGGCCGACGCCGCCACCATGCGGGCTCTCGCGTCGGCCGGGTCGATCTCGACCGCTTTGGTCGCCTGGGCGATGATCTCGTCTTGAGCGACCGGTGGGTCGTCGAGCTGGAAAATCCAACCCATTACTCCGAACCAGGCGAGCTCGCGGTGCGCCTGCGCGCTGGTCGGATCGAGCTTGATAGCTTCGCGTAACAACGCTTCGGCCTGACCGAACGTATCCTTGGTCCAGTCCCACTGGATCTTCTCCCGCGCGCGCAGGACCAGATCGTAAGCCTCGATCTCATCCCGGCTCTTGCGTGCGGCTGAGTTCGCTTCATTACGCTCGATGGCTCCGTAGGAGCCGGCGATCTTGCCGACGATCTCGTTCACGATCTCGTCCTGCACGAGGAACACTTCGGCCATGTCCCGATCGTACCGGTCGGCCCAGATATGAGTTCCGGTTTTGGCGTCGATCAACTGTGCGTTGACCCGCAAGCGATCGTTGCTGCGCTTGATGCTTCCTTCGAGGACGTAGCGTGCGTCGAGCTCTCGTCCGAGCTTCATCACGTCGACCGCCTTGCCCTTGTATTGAAAGGTGGTGTTGCGAGCGAGGACGCGGAGGTCCCGCGCGCGGGAGAGCTCGGTCAAGATATCCTCGGTGAGCCCATCGCTGAAATAGTCCTGCTTGGGATCGCCGCTCAGATTGGTGAAGGGAAGAACGGCAATCGTCGGCACATTGCCCGCCGCCTTCGCCAGCTCTTCTTGCGCAACGTCTTGTACGGGCTTCCAATGATCCCGGGTCCACCAAACCACGCCCGCGCCAAGCACGAGAAGCAGCAAGAAGATTGGCAACGCAATTTTCCATCTCCTGCGCCGCGTCGGTTGGGACTCTGATGATGCGTCGGCTGCGATGGCGTCATTGGCGGGAGAGCCATGCTCGGTAGCCGACTGAGGCGTCGGCATTGGTTGGCGAAATTCGATGCGCGGCGTGTACCTGCCCTTCGGCAGATCGATGCGAATAGGATCGGCTCGGCCGTCGGTCTCGTAATATTCGCGGAGCTTCTCGCGGAGCCGCGCCGCTTCGATGCGCACGAGCGGATCTATTGCGGGGTCGAAGGTCTTGGGACGATCGAAAACGGCCAAGGCGACATTGTAGCCTTTTAGCCGTTCGCCGCGGCCAGCCAGCGTCTCATTGACGATGTACTCGAGAAAGCGCTGGCGCCTGCGCGATCGCTGAAACGCGGAACTATTGGTGATCCGGGCCAGCTGCTCGCGAATGGCCTCTTGCTCGGATTCTCTCCGGTAATTCAGCGCGATTACCGTCACGTACCAACTCCAATCGCACCGAGAGATCGGCGGCCCATTCGGCAACAATCAGAGCCGTTGATACCGTTACATACTACGCTGACCCGGTCTCGAGTGTCACCTTGCGCGAATAGATCACACGATGCGGAAGGAGTTTACCATGAGACCGAAGAAGCTTCTTATTGCAGTTCCCGCGGCGCTTGTCCTGCTTGGCAACGCCCCGGCAAAGGCAGCACAGACCATAGAGGAAGCGGGCGCACTCGCATGCGTGATCGACAAGTGGGACGAGAAGGAAGTCGAGAAGGGACACAAGCTGGTCGACGCCGCTGTAAGGTGCGTGGACATCCCTGACGATGATGCTGCGCCGAAATACAGCCAGGACTGCGTCGGCAAATACGAATACATGCCCGACGAGAGCTGGAAGGCTACCGGCACTTGCACCGACACGTACAAGAGCGGCGACACGAAGTTCGAGTCGTGGGAGGAGGGTTCGATCCTCAAGGACTATACATACAAGATCAACGGTGGCACCGGCAAATATCAGGGTGCCAGCGGCGGCGGGACGTATTTCTACGAGAACCTCACCGACACGCTGTCGGGCGGCAAATACAAGGGGAGCATCGTGCTTCCCTAGCACACCTTGTTGAGGGTGACGGCGAAGGACTGGGTCATAAGCTGCTGACGGGCGTAGAGATAGCCGTCCCCTCGCTCGTCAGCGCTCCGTTCTGATTGGGAGGCGCGCGGATCCCTACCTTAAGTCTTTGCCGGTGGCGTGGTGATGGTGCGCCTGATCGCGGCAAGTGGCGCGCTGTCGTCGAACGCGACCTTGCCGTCTTGCACCGAGACCCCGAGCTCGCGCCAGAGCGCGTCAAGGTCGGGGGCATAGGGTTTGTCGCGCATCTTGTTGTAGAGGTCGGTGAGAACGGTGGTGCCGGTCGCCTTGTCGCCGACGCTGAAGATGCGCCTGATGGGCCACTCGTCCCAATCCTTCTCATGATCGCCGCCGGCGTCGAGGATGCCGCGCAGCGCCTGCTGGAGGCCTTTCGTGTTGTTGGTCTTCTTGCGGATCTCGACATCGGCAAGCAGGCAGAACATCGCCCCGCCCCAATAGGTTCGTCCCCAGGTCGGTGTGCGGTCGAGCCCACGATCGCCTTTCTGCGGCAAGCCCTTGGGCATATCCCGCAGCATGTCTCCCCAGATCTTCCCCGCGGTCAGGTCACCAGCCTGCACCCGCGCAACCGGCTCGACATAGGTGGCAATGCCTTCTGCGAGCCAGAGATGGGAATCCTTGACGTCAGGCAGGGCGAGATGGGTCATCTCATGCACCGCCTTCCAATCCTCGGTTAGTTCATCCTCCGTCACATCGCTCCCGACGACGAGGCGGATGGCGCCGCCGCGATAGCCGTAGGTCGTGCCGCTCTGCACGCCGCTTCCCGGCACCGGCACGATCAGCACGCGCGCCGAGGCGACGGGGAACTTGCCGAAATAGACTGACACTGCTCTGGCCGAGGTCGTCAGCCAGTTCATGATCGCGCTGCGCGGCAGGTCGATCTCGCCAGGCGCGAAGGCGACATTGAGCGTACCGCCGCCAACTTGGATCGGCGTCGTGGGCAGACGATCAAAGGCATCATAGGGGAAGCGCTCGCCCAAGAACTCCGATTGGGCAAGAGCCGGCTGAAAGGCGAAGGCGCCAAGCAGCACGACAGAGACACACAGCAATGCGAGCGATTTAATCACCCGCCGAATGTGGACAGCATCAACGGCCGAGACAAGCGGCCCCGTTGGCCGCCTCGCCTCCTGCTTCGCTTAGGCGCAGCCGGAGATCAGGTAAGCCCCTTGATGACCTTCACGATCACGAGAAGGATCACCGCGCCGATGAAGGCAAGGATGATCGCGCCAAGCATCCCTCCACCGAGGGTAAGGGTGATGCCCAAGGCGGGAAACAGGAAGCCCGCGAGCAGAGCGCCGAGGATGCCGACGACGATGTCGCCGACAAGGCCGAAGCCCGTGCCTTGCACCAAGAGGCCTGCGAGCCAGCCCGCGATCGCCCCGATCACGCACGCGATGATGATTGCTGTCAGCATTATTTTCCCCCCTTGCCGATTGGCGGTGGCCACACTCTAACACGAGTCGCGCCGGTCCCGACGCATGTCGGCGGCGTGGAACGAAGCCGCGCGAGCCGGGTTTTCTAGGCAAACAAGCCACGTCCAGTGGAGGTTGCCATGCCGGAAGAGATCATCACCACCCGGGACCGCATCGCTCTCCTGCTCTATTCGATGGTCAATGCTGTCCTGTTCGGCATCGGCCTCGTGATCGTGCTTAACGTGCCAGCGTTCGCGGCGCATCTGTGGATCGCCATCCCCGCTGTCGTGCTGATAGGCCTCGCGCTTGCCGCACCGATCGCGTGGTTGATCGCACCGCGGCTCCGTGCGCGCCGGGAGCGGAGAAACACAGTCCCGCGTCTTAACTCTCAGCCCCGATCCTCGCTCTATCCTCGGTAGTTGTCAGCAGCGGCTTGCTCACTTCTCGAAGGAGGATGTCATGGCCCGCATTTGCGAAACGACCATCGTCGTAATCCTCTCGCTTGCTCTCTCTACGCACAGTGCTCTGGCGAAGAGGGTCAGCATCAGTGGCACGCACAGCTTTTCCGACATTTACGGCTCGTGCAGCGCTGCCGGGGGTGAGTACTACCAGAGCGGCATCCGATATGGCTGCGTGAACAAGAAGAAAGGGACCCGAGTAGACTGCAAAGGTGGAACCTGCACCGGCACGGTTCCAAACTAGCGCCGACTCGGGAACTTCTTGCCGTCAAGACGGGTTTGAGCAGCGGAGGTCCGACCCATGCCCGTTCGCGAGGCTCCGGCGCGGCCCGCGCCGCCACAAAAACCGCGCAGTCCCTACCCCGCAGAAAAAGCGCGCGGCGGCGAGATCATTCTGCGCAGTCGAACGCGGCGCATCATCTTCATTGCCGGCTTGGTTGGCGCCGTCCTACTCGGCTTTTTCCTCAGCCTGTTCGCTCTGACGCACTAAAGGGGCGCACAAAAACGCCGCCGATGCGGCTCACGACCAATTTATTGGCCAGTGAGCAGAGATGTGGGGAACAAGGCGTCATGACCCTGTTGAAGACGCTCGCCCTCGGCTTCATCGCTGGATTTCTTGCCACCCTGATTTTTCATCAGGGTGTTTGGTACGCCCTCTATCAAATCCACTTCATCCCACCTGACAGGCCTCCCTGGCCGCTCGATCCCGTGCCTCCCTTCGGCGTGCCGTCGGTGGTCTCCAAGTCATTCTGGGGCGGGCTCTGGGGCGCGGTACTTGCCCCGTTCTTGGATCGCTATCGCGGGCCGGCTTATTGGCTGAGCTGGTTGCTGGTCGGCGCGGTGCTGCTATCACTCACCGGGATGTACCTGGTGACGTCCATCAAGGGCCAGCCGATCCCGCCGCTTTGGCCGCGCTTCCTTTATGCGCTTCTGGCGAACGGCGCTTGGGGGCTTGGCGCGGCGCTGTTCCTTCGGTTCTTTGGCGAAGCGCGGCAAGACACGGCCCGCGCCTAGAGACGGCCAAACACATCGCAGAGGAAGGCTCTCGCCGCCTTATAAATGCCTGGCGCCTCGCTCTCCCGCGGCCCGGCGATACAAACGGTGCGTTTCGCCCCTTCGCTCTCGCGCAAGCATGTGACGGCGCGGTCGCTGTCCCCAGCTCTCGTGACATCGAGAACAAGGACGGGACGGCCAAGTTCATGCGCATGGAGGATGGCGCGTTCGGTTCCCCCCGATGAGAGGCCGCGATGGTCGAGCAGGACCATCAATGCGTCGCTGTCGCGCACGTTCCACTCGGTGCGCTGAACGGGGTCGCGAAGCGGGGTTTCCTGCAGCATGGGGTATAGCGCGAGCAAGCCCGGCGGCTGCGGCACGTCTTCGGCCCAACCGCCTTTGGGGCACCACCCGCCACAGGCAATGCCATTCGCGATTGCGGCATCGAGAACAGCGCGATCGACCCCGGTCTGACCACCTGAGAGAATCTTCAGCATGGCGCATCACTGCTCGCAACAGGGGCGCCCGCTTGCGACGCACTCAGCCGTTGCGATTAGGCGTGCCGAGGATATGGCTCTTCGGCGGCAGCATCACCTGGTCGAAATCCTGGGTGAACATGGCCGCAGCGAAGAAGGCGACGGCACGAAATGTTTCCTTGCCGGTGTTCTCGAGATCATGCCGCATCGGCGTGGGCAGAACAAAAATGCTGCCTGCGCCGACCGCGTGTGTCGAGCCATCTTCGAGATAGAGCTTGCCTTGGCCCGCGATGACATATTGCGTTTCCTCCGTCGCGTCGGTGTGCCAGCCGAGGCGCTTCCCGGGCTCGATCTCATAGACAATGGTTGATGAAGCGGTCGTGCCGTGGCCGCCATAGACGGCAAAGGCGCCTTCCCAGCGCACTGCTTGATCGGTCTCGCCCCAAACCTTGGCGCGGGCGAGCTTGTTGGAGTCGACCACGAAACTCTTGAGTGCGGCGGGCTCTGCTGCCGGCTTTGCTGCCGATCGAGACATTGGTGTCCTCCTTCTGGTGGCTCGGAGCGAGACTAATCTCGCCTGCGCTTTGCGCAAATGCGGCGTCACGCGATCCGGTTAGGCCGAAGTGTCGCGGATGCGCCGCATTCGACTCTAAATGCGGCAAGCCTTGCGGAATCGTCAGGCAGCGGCGAGCTCTTGGTCGAGTGCCGTGGCCCGCTGCAAAGCTGGCCTTTGCTGTAGACGCGCCACATAGGCCTCGAACTCGGGCCGCTTGGGGATCAGATTGAACATCATACCCCAGCGGATCGTCGAGCCCATCACGACGT
>JBLMXO010000334.1:0-2986 GCA_050257815.1 Actinomycetota bacterium | reverse complement strand
CCGATCTCGCCGCCTATATTATGAGCCTGCGCGACCGGCCCTGATCAACCAACGCTTAAGCGAGGCGAGCACTCCCGCGCGCGAGCCCGGCCGAGCGTGCTAGTCTCAATGTGCCGCCATTTCCCAGCGAGGACGTGAAGCCATGAAGCCAATCAAAACTCTCTTTGTCATTGCCGATGGCGGAAGAGCGCGCTTTGTCGAGCGCGACGAGATGGGTGAGTTTCGCACCATTGCGAGCTTCGTTTCCTCAGAGGCGCATCAGCGCTCTCACGATCTTGGTCTCGACCGGCCGGCGCGCGTCAAGGAAAGCGCCAACACTGCCCGGCACGCGGTCGAGCCGCGCCGCGATCTGCACGCCGCAGCCAAGGAGGATTTCGTCAAGCAGGTCGCTGGAGAAATCGACGCCGAGCATGGACGCAAGCGCTTCGACAAGCTCGTGCTGGTGGCGCCGCCGCGGGTGCTGACCGAGCTCAAGGAGAAGCTGTCGAAAGCAATGACGGAGCTTGCAGGCGATAGTCTGCAGAAGGACTTGACCAAGGTCCCCGACCACGATCTCGGCGAGCACCTCAAGCTCCCGCTGAAATAGCGAAAGGCGAATGAGCCACTAGAGAGCTGGTTCGGGGTCGCGTCGCGCCGTCTCGGTGAGACCGGCAGGAAGCTTGAGCTTCACTTTGCAGATAGACGCATCCTCGGGGTCCGCCGCGATCTCGAAGCCGAGTGTCCGGCACATGCCGAGCATGCGCTGATTGTTGGCGAGCACGTCGCCGACGAGCTCACGCAAGCCTTCCTTCTCGGCATAGCGGATCAGGTGATGCATCAGCGCCCAGCCGATGCCCGAGCCTTTGAGGTCGCTCCTGACGATGATGGCATATTCGCCCCTGACATAGTCCGGGTCGGCAGCAAGTCGCGCCACGCCGAGCAATTCGTTCTGATCCTTGTTCAGCGCGACGAAGGCCATGGCGCGCGCGTAATCAATCTGGGTAAAGCGGGCAATGAATTTGTGCGAGAACTCCTTGCGCGGCGCGAGGAAGCGGAAGCGGATATCGTCGGCGGAAAGCTTAGCGATGAAATCGCCGTAGAGATGCTCGTCGGCCGGGCGGATCGGCCTGATGAAGATGCGATAGCCATTGTCCGTCGCAGCCCATGTCTCCCATTGGTTGGGATAGGGCCTGATGGCAAGCCGCGGGTTGGGGCCCTCCATCTCGACTTGGCTGGGGTCAATGCGAAGCCTGGCGTCGAGCGCAATGATGCCCGTCTCGTCGGCGAGGAGGGGATTGATGTCGAGTTCCTTCACCGCGGGGCAATCGACTACGAGTTGCGAAAGGCGCACCAACGCGTCTGCGACCGCAGCCACGTCGGCGCCCGGCCGGTCGCGATAGCCTTCGAGCAGCTTGAAGATGCGCGTTTGGCTCATCAGGTCCCGCGCAAGTTCAAGGTCGAGTGGCGGCAGTGCCACCGCCGAGTCGTGAATAATCTCGGTCGCCGTCCCGCCCGCGCCAAACAGGATCATGGGGCCGAACAGTCGGTCCTCATAGATGCCGAGCAACAGCTCGTGCGAGCCCGATCGCGCCACCGTAGGTTGGACGGTGAAGCCTTGCAGGCGCGCTTTGGGATGAAGCTCATGCGCGCGCGCCTGCATCAGCTCGGCGACGCGGCGTGCCTCCTCGGCTGAGCGTATGCTCAATCTCACTCCGCCGATGTCCGATTTATGCGAAATGTCCTCCGACAGGATCTTAACGGCGACGGACGGAAACTGCGCCAAGAGCCCCTTCGCGATATCCTCGACGTCTTTTGCCGTCGCGGCAACGCGTGTCGGCACTGTGGCAATGCCGTAGGCAGACAGCACCGCCTTGGCCTCGGGCTCGGTCAATAGCGAGCGGCCCGTAGAGGCGGCGGCTCGCAAAATCGTGCGGGCGGCCTCCTCGGCGACATGGGTGCGCTCGGTCTCGCGCGGCGGGGTGCGCATCAGCGCTTCCTGCGCCTTGGTGTATTGCCACAGATAGAAGAAGCCTTTGACCGCATCGTTCGGCGAGGCGTAGCTCGGGATCGAGGCCTCCTGGAACTTGCGTCGCGCCTCTTCTGCTGCTGCCTCCCCGAGCCAGGTGGTCAGGATCGGAGGCTGCCGCTTGACCTTGGCGGCCCTCGCGATCGTATCGATCACCGCGCGTGCCGCATCGCTCGATGAAGCGAGTGCGGTCGGGCAATTGATGACGAGGATGGCGTCGGCGTCATTGTCGGTCAGCACTGCTTCGAGCGACGCCGCATAGCGCTCGGGTGAGGCATCGCCGATAATGTCGATCGGGTTCGCGCGCGACCAGTTGGCGGGCAGTAGCTTGTCGAGTGTGGCGACGAGCTCCTTGCTGATCGGCGCAAGGCGGCCGCCTGATTGGATCAGATCATCGACCGCGAGTACGCCGGCGCCGCCCCCATTGGTTAGAATCAGAAGCTCATTGCCGGCGACCGGCTTCAAATCGGTGAGCGTCTCTGCCGCTGCGAACAGCTCCTCCAACTCCTCGACGCGCACCAGCCCAGCGCGGCGAAACGCGGCGCCAACCGCCGCATCGCCGCCGGCAAGCGCCCCGGTATGGGTCGAAGCCGCGCGCGCCGACTCGACGTAACGCCCCGACTTGATCACGATCACCGGCTTGGCGCGGGCAGCCGAGCGCGCCGCCGACATGAATTTTCGCGCAGCGGGGATCGTCTCGAGGTAGAGCAGGATCGCATTGGTCGCCACGTCGGCACCGAGAAAATCGAGCAGGTCGCCGACATCGACGTCGGCCATGTCGCCCATCGATACGACACTGGAGAAGCCGATGCCTTGCGTGACGGCCCAATCGATGATGCCGGTGATGAGCGCGCCCGACTGCGAGAGGAAGGCGAGCTTGCCAGGCAGAGGTTGGCCGAGCCCGAACGTCGCATTGAGTCCGATCCCGGGCACGGCAATGCCGAGGCAGTTCGGGCCGATGACGCGCAGGCAATAGGGCTT
>JBLMXO010000333.1:0-2586 GCA_050257815.1 Actinomycetota bacterium | reverse complement strand
GCCTTTCGCCAATTCATCGAGGCGATTCCCTTCTATGGGCTTGCCGTTGCCTGCGTTGACCATCCCGTGGTGCGCGAGCTTCTTGCCAAGCTCGGCGGCGCCGCTAACGGGCGCCGCACTTTGACTTATGGCGTAGCGCGCGACGCCGATATCAGGCTCGTCAACCTCAGACCTGATCACGGCCGCATCACCTTCGATGCTGAACTCGGCTCGGCGGTCAAAGGGGGCGGGCGCAAGCTCGAAAACCTCACGCTCCCAGTGCTTGGCCACTACAACGCGCTGAACGCACTTGCCGCTCTCGCGGCGGCGACCGAGGCGGGGGTCAGCGACGAGGTGATCCGTAAAGTGTTCGCGGCCTTCTCCGGCGTGAAGCGGCGCTTCACCCGCGTCGGCGAATGGAACGGCGCTGCCGTCTATGACGACTACGCCCATCACCCGGTCGAGATTGCCTCGGTGCTGCGCGCCGCGCGCATGGCAGGCAAGGGGCGCATCATCGCTGTGGTGCAACCGCATCGCTATACGCGGCTCCAATCGCTGTTCAACGAATTCTCGGCTTGCCTCGATGATGCCGATATCGTGGTGGTCACACCGGTCTATTCGGCGGGCGAGGCGCCGATCCCCGGTATCGACCGCGATGAGCTTGCCTCGGGCCTCCGCCGTCACGGCCACCCTCATGTGCTGACGGTCGACGACGAGACGACGCTTGCCGACGCCGTGGCCGGGCTCGCCACTTCAGGCGATCTTGTGGTCGGTCTCGGCGCCGGTACCATCACCGATTGGATGAACGGCCTGCCGAAGCGTCTCTCCGAGCGGGGAGTACGCCCATGAGTGGAGTCGATCTCGAATACGAGCTCACAGCGAAACTGCCGGAGCTCCGCGGCAAGCTAAAATCCGATACGCTGCTCAAGGACTACACTTGGTTCAGGGTTGGCGGTCCGGCGCAGGTCCTCTACTCGCCGGCCGATGAGCCCGACCTCGCTTACTTCCTGCGCGAGACGCCGGCCGACATTCCCATTACCGTGATCGGGCTCGGCTCGAACCTCCTGGTGCGCGATGGCGGTATTGAGGGCGTGGTCATCCGCCTCGGCAAAGGCTTTGGCGAGATCAAGGTCGAAGAGGGCTCCAAGCTCAGGGTGGGCGCGGCCGTTCCCGACGTCAAGGTCGCGCGCGCAGCTGCCGATGCCGGCGTCTCGGGCCTGTCCTTCTATCGCGGCATTCCCGGCTGCGTCGGCGGCGCGCTCCGCATGAATGGTGGCGCGCATGGGCGCGAGACGAAGGAGGTCGTCGTCGAAGCGCGTGCCGTCGATCGCAAGGGCGAAGTCCATGTGCTGCCCGTCGAAGAACTTCGCTACGAGTATCGCCATTGTGGGGCGCCCGACGACCTCATCTTCACCGAAGCACTGTTCCAGGGCGAACCGGGCGACCCCGCCAAGATTCTCGCCGAGATGGACGACATCGCCGCTTATCGCGAGCAGGCACAGCCGATCAAGAGCAGAACCGGCGGCTCGACCTTCAAGAATCCGCCGGGCAAGAAGGCCTGGCAGCTCATCGATGCCGCGGGCTGCCGCGGACTTGCGGTCGGCGACGCCAAGGTCTCCGAGATGCACTGCAACTTCCTCATCAATGAGGGGAATGCGTCAGGCGCCGACATCGAGGAGCTTGGCGAGACGGTGCGCATGCGGGTGAAAGAGAATAGCGGCGTCGAGCTCGAATGGGAGATCAAGCGCCTCGGCGTTCCCGCGCCTGGGCGCTAACGGCGATTGGTCGAGATGTGAGCGACTTGGATAGCGGCCTGCGCCGCCAAAGGCGAATTCCTAAATCGTTCCGATTCAGCTAAAGCCCTCTCACGGTCTGTCAGGAGGGTCCTTCGCCATGTCCAAGCAAGTTCATGTCGCCGTGCTAATGGGCGGCTGGTCTTCGGAGCGGGAGGTGTCGCTGCGCTCTGGAGCGGCCTGTGCGACTGCGCTCGAAGGCGAAGGCTACCACGCAACGCGGCTCGATGTCGGCCGCGATGTGGCCGGGCGCCTTGCCGAGATCAAGCCCGATGTCTGCTTCAATGCCTTGCACGGGCGCTATGGCGAGGATGGCTGTATCCAAGGGCTGCTTGAGACGCTCGGCCTTCCCTATACGCATTCCGGCGTGCTCGCCTCGGCCCTCGCCATGCATAAAGAGCGCGCCAAGGCGGTGCTCGCCGCTGGCGGGGTTCCGGTCGCCGAAAGCCGCATCGTCTCGCGGACCGAGGCAGCCAAAGCGCACGCCATGAAGCCTCCTTACGTGATCAAACCGCCGATGGAAGGCTCGAGCGTCGGCGTCTTCATCGTGCGCGAGGACCAGCGCCACCCGCCGCAAGAGCTCACAAGCGCCGATTGGACCCTCGGCGAAGAGGTCATGGTCGAGCGCTATATCGCCGGCCGGGAGCTCACCTGCGCGGTCATGGGGGACGAGGCTTTAGGGGTGATCGAGATACGCCCGGCTGAAGGGTTGGCCTTTTACGACTATGACGCGAAATATGCCCCCGGCGGGTCAATTCACGTCCTCCCGGCGCCGCTTAAACCAAATGTTTACCAATTGGTACAGAAGCTGTCG
>JBLMXO010000332.1:0-11464 GCA_050257815.1 Actinomycetota bacterium | reverse complement strand
GCCACCTTTGATCGAAGCATACGCGAGTGCCCCTTGCGCATCTCGGCCAAGATCGTGTCTTTGAGGTTAAGGCGAAGTTAGCGCTTGTTTGGCCGCGCTTATGCTTCGGTTTCCCCCTTTTGGCTCCCAATTATAAGCCCGCTCACCCCTCAATTGGACGGAAAAAATGTCGCTTTTTAGGGCGGATTTGGCCGACTAGCTGGCGCGGCCCATGGCGAGGAATTTCTCGCGCCGCTGCTTGCGAATCTCCGCGGGCGAGAGGTCGTCGAACTCGGTGATGGCTGCTAGGATGGTCTCGCCGGCGGCCTTGACCACTTCGACCCCGTCGCGATGCGCTCCTCCCACCGGCTCTGGGATGATTCCGTCGATAATTCCAAGCCTTAGCAGATCCTGCGCGGTAATCTTCATGTTGGTCGCGGCATCGATTGCGCGGGAGGAGTCGTGCCATAGGATCGAGGCAGCCCCTTCCGGTGAGATTACCGTGTAGATCGAGTGCTCGAGCATATAGACCCGGTTCGCCGTGGCGATGGCGACCGCGCCTCCCGAGCCACCTTCTCCGATGACGACCGAGACGATCGGGACGCCAAGGCCCAAGCAGCAATCAGTGGAACGGGCGATGGCCTCCGCCTGGCCCCTCTCCTCGGCGCCGATGCCGGGATAGGCTCCCGCCGTGTCGATCAGGCTCACCACGGGAAGGCCGAAACGGTCGGCCATCTCCATCAGCCGCACCGCCTTGCGGTAGCCCTCGGGCCGAGCCATGCCGAAATTGTGCTTGATGCGCCCCTCGGTGTCGGAGCCCTTCTCATGCCCGATCATCATCACCGAGCGCCCGTGCAGCCGCCCGATGCCGCCGACGATGGCTTGATCCTCGCCGAACACGCGGTCACCGGCGAGCGGCGTGAAGTCCTGCACCAGGACATCAATGTAATGGCGGAAATGCGGGCGCTCCGGATGACGCGCCACTTGCGTCTTCTGCCAGGGCGTCAGCTCGGCATAAGTCTCCTCCAAAGCCTCCTTGGCCTTGATCTCGAGCTTGGCGAGTTCTTCCTCGATCGATACCGAGCGCTGCTCGGCGGCAAGCGCCTTCAGCTCGGCGACCTTGCTTTCAAGCTCGGCAATCGGCTTTTCGAAGTCGAGATAGGTGCGCATCCGGTCTTGAGAGCCTCTTGAGGACGCATGGTCCCGGCTGATCAGCGAAACAAATAAGACAATGGGAAGTCGCTTGTAAGTGGCCTTGGCGCGGCACGCTGTCAACTGCGAGCCCAGCCTTGGCCCAAGGGAAGCCTAGCCCCGCTTGGTTAAGCGGGCCTGAGCGAGCGGATGGTGCTGCTCGACCAGGCGCCTCAGCCGCTCCTCGATGACATGGGTGTAGATCTGAGTGGTCGAGATATCGGCATGGCCCAAAAGCTGCTGTACCGTGCGCAGGTCGGCGCCACGCTCGAGCAGATGGCTGGCGAAGGCATGGCGGAGTACGTGCGGCGAGACGCGCGAAGGCTCGATGCCGGCGGCAAGCGCGAGCGCCTTCAGCTCCTGGCCGAAGCGTTGGCGGGTCAGATGCTCTCCGCCAGATGAGGGAAAGAGCCAGGGCGAAGCGCCCCTGTCCGTCGCCTCGTCGTCACGCACGGCCACGAGATGAGCGGCAAGCGCCTCCCGCGCCGCATCGTTCAGCGGCACGAGCCGCTCGCGCCCGCCTTTGCCCTTGATGGTGAGAACGCGGTCATCGGTGGTGAGCACCGCACGCGGGAGCGCGATCAGCTCCGACACGCGCATGCCCGTGGCGTAGAGCGTCTCGAGCAGGGCATAAAGCCGGAGCGCGCGGCGCTGTGCCGAGCCATCGGCAGCTGTTTCGCTCGCGTCCGATGCCGTCTTGAGCAGCGTCTCCACCTCCTCAAGCGACAGGATCTTGGGAAGCGGGCGCCCGAGCTTCGGGCTATCGATGGCAGAGCTTGGATCATCGCTCCGCATGCCCTCTGTGAGCAGAAAACGGAAGAATTGTCTGATGGCTGAGAGCTTCCGCGCGCGCGAGGTGGGCGCGAGCCCTTTCTTGGCAAGGACGGCGAGGAAAGCGCGCAAATTGTCGGCGGTCGCGGTCTTCGCCGACTTGCCCTTGGCGGCAATGAAGGCGAGGAACTGTGCGAGATCGCGCGCATAGGCTTCGATCGTATGCGCCGCGGCACCGCGCTCGGCAATCAGCATGTCGAGAAAGAGCTGAAGCTCCGAAGCGCCGTGCCCGGCGGATGATCGTTTCGCCGCCCCCAAAGGCTCACGCCCTTCAGCTCAAGCTTCTACGCTCCGTCGCTCATTGCGCCCGGTTCTGGCCCTGAGCCGCGCTGTCGACCGGTGCTGAGGCAGGCGATGCACCAGGAACCGGCGCTTGCGTGGTTCCAGGCGAGCCTGTCGTCTCCGGGGCCGGCGCCGACGCCGTGTCCTCTTGAATATGCGCCTTGACGTTGCGCAAGGCTTTCGAGATTTCCTTAGGCTCAGGCTGAAAATATTCGGCGAGCACATAAAGGCTTCCGGCGACGACACCGACGATCATCCCTATAACCATTAGGAATCGGAACAGTGTTGGCATCGCGGGCGCTCGTGATCCTAACCGTTTATTGGTCGCGAACAGGGCCCTATTATGACCCAAAACCGCCCAGCACTTTAACCCCTTTCATATCATGGACGATTCGACAGGCCGCGACCAGCATGGGAAATTGCGACAAGCCCTTGAGTCGCGGAGCGCGCGCAATCACCTGCAGGCTCCTGAGCGACACCTTACGTCAAACCGATGGATGAGTCTCAGACTGGCCGAGCATAAGACAGAAGACCGTAACGAGCAGTTGGCGGGGATTCGCGAGGCGTTAGGTCCGCGGAGCATCGTGCTGATCGGGCTGATGGGCGCCGGCAAGACGGCAGTCGGCCGAAGACTTGCAAGCCGTCTCGAGCTGCCGTTCGTCGACGCCGACGCCGAGATCGAGGTGGCTGCCGGTCAAAGCATCCCCGAGATCTTCGCCGAGCACGGCGAGGCCTATTTCCGCCAAGGCGAGCGCAAAGTCATCGCCCGCCTGCTCGAAAGCGGTCCGCAAGTGCTTGCCACCGGCGGCGGCGCCTATATGAACGGCGACACGCGGGCGAGCATCAAGGCGCGCGGCATCTCGATCTGGCTCAAGGCGGAGCTCCGCGTGCTCATGAAGCGCGTGGGACGGCGGGACAACCGGCCGCTCCTTGCCGGCGGCGACCCGGAGGCGGTGATGAAAAAATTGATGGCCGAGCGCTATCCCGTCTATGGCGAGGCCGACCTGACGGTCGAAAGCCGCGACGTGCCGCATGAGGTAATTGTGGGCGCGGTGATCGATGCGCTTGCTGCCCGACTCGGCTGCAAGAGCGAACGGACCAAGGCCCAAAGCTGTAAGAAGGTGTGACGATGCGCGACGGCGCAACCGCTCTCGCCGCGCGCGAGGGCGAGACGATTATCGAAGTGGCGCTGCCAGGACGAGGCTATGCCATCGTCATCGGCGAGGATCTCATCACCTCGTCGGGACGGCGGATCGCCGCTGCGCTCAAAGGCGCGCGCGCCGCGGTGGTGACCGACGCCAACGTCGCGGCGCTACATCTCCCGGCGCTCAAGGCGAGTCTCGCTGAGCAAGGGCTCCTGCTCGGCGAGGTGATCATCGAGCCGGGCGAAGCGAGCAAGAGCTTCCCCGTGCTTGCGCGGCTCTGTGAGCGGCTGCTTGAACTCGGCGTCGAGCGGGGCGATTGCGTCATCGCCTTTGGCGGTGGCGTGGTGGGCGACCTGGCGGGCTTCGCCGCGAGCATTCTCCGCCGCGGCGTGCGCGTCGTGCAGATCCCGACCACGCTCCTTGCTCAGGTCGATTCCGCGATCGGCGGCAAGACCGGCATCGACACCAAGCAGGGCAAGAACCTGATCGGCACCTTCCATCAGCCGAGCCTCGTGCTCTCCGACATCTCCGTGCTCTCCACCGTCGCCCCGCGCGAGTTCCGCGCCGGCTACGCCGAGGTGGTTAAATATGGGCTTCTCGGAGATGCCCCGTTCTTCGTCTGGCTCGAGGCCAATTGGCCGAAGATCTTCGCGACGGCGGGCGCCGAGCGGCGGCGCGCAGTGGAGACGAGCGCGCGCGCCAAAGCCGCGATCGTCGAGGCCGACGAGAAGGAGGAGAAAGGCACGCGCGCGCTGCTCAATCTCGGCCACACCTTTGGCCATGCCCTCGAAGCATTCGCTGGCTATTCCGACCGCCTGCTGCATGGCGAGGCGATCGCGATCGGCATGCGGCTCGCCTTCACCTTCTCCGTCGAGCTTGGACTCTGCCCGCCAAGCGATGCGGCCCGCGTCGAGCGGCATCTCGCTGCCGCAGGCCTCCCCGTGGGAATCGCCGCGATCCCGGGCGGGACGCCGACGCCCGAGGCTTTGCTGAAATTGATGGCGCAAGACAAGAAAGTGAAAGGGGGCAAGCTTGCCCTCGTCCTTGTGCACGGCATCGGCCAAGCCTTTGTTGAGCATGACGTGGCGCTGCCGCGCCTGACCGAGTTTCTCACCCGGGAGTGTGCTCAGGGATGACGATCGGCTTGGGAATTACGCTCGGCGCGATCGTGGGTCTGCTCCTCGTCTCGGCATTCTTCTCAGGATCCGAGACAGCGCTCACCGGGGCGTCGCCCGCCAAGATGCATGCGCTCGAGCAGGACGGCAACGCGCGCGCCAAGGTGGTGAACTATCTGCTCACCATCCGCGAGCGCTTCATCGGCGCCATCCTTCTCGGCAACACGCTCGCGAATATCGCGGCTTCCGCTCTCGCCACCAGCCTTTTCCTCTCTTTGTTGGGCAAAGAGGGCGTAGCCTACGCCACCGTGGTGATGACGGTGATCGTGGTCCTATTCGCCGAGGTTCTCCCCAAGACCTACGCCATCCTCAACGCCGACCGCATGGCCCTCACCGTGGCGCCGATCATCAATTTCGTGGTGGCGGTGCTGGCACCCGTGACGGGCGCCATGCAGTTCCTCGTCCGCCACACTCTGCGCCTGTTCGGCGTCTCGATCAGCGACGACGCCGAGGTGCTCTCGGCGCATGAGGAGATCAGGGGCGCGATCGAGCTGCACCACAAGGAAGGTGGCGTGGTGAAGCTCACCCGCGACATGCTCGGTGGCGTGCTCGATCTCCGCGAGCTGACCGTATCCGACATCATGGTGCACCGGACCAAGATGGACGCGATCAATGCCGACCTTCCGCCCGAGGAAATCGTCGATACGGCACTGAGAAGCTCGCACACGCGGCTTCCGCTGTGGCGGGGCGAGCGCGAAGAGATCGTGGGCGTCCTGCACGCCAAGACGCTGCTCAAAGCGCTCCGCGAGTCCAAGGGCGATTTGAGCAAGATCGACATCCTTGCCATCGCCACGCCTCCTTGGTTCGTGCCCGACACCACGACGCTCAAGGATCAGCTCAACGCTTTCCTCAAGCGGAAGGCGCATTTCGCCGTCGTGGTCGACGAGTATGGCGAGGTTATGGGTCTCGTCACGTTGGAGGACATCATCGAGGAGATCGTCGGCGACATCACCGACGAGACCGACATCGTCGCGGCGCTGGCCAAGCCGCAAGCCGACGGCTCTCTGATCGTTGACGGCATGGTGCCGATCCGCGACGTGAACCGGCTGATGGAATGGGACATCCCCGAGGAGGAGGCGACGACGGTGGCTGGTCTCGTGCTCCACGAGGCGCAGACGATCCCCGAAGCAGGCCAGGCCTTCACCTTTCACGGCTACCGCTTCGAGGTGCTGCGGCGTCAGCGGAACCGCATCACGTCCCTTCGCGTGACCCCGCTCTCCAAGAAGCGAGCGGCGAAGAGGAAAGCAAGCCAAGCGTCGTAGCGATTAGGAGACGCTTGAGTACTCGGCCGGCGTTAGCGCATTAACAGCGAGCGCGTGGATCTTGCCGGCGAGTTCCTCGGCGAGCACCTGATTGACCATGCGATGACGCTCGAGCCTGGACTTGCCCTCGAAGGCTCCCGACACCACTTTGACGGTGAAGTGGCTCTCGCCCGTTCCGGGCGAGCCGTGGTGGCCAGCATGGTGATGAGAGTCGTTGACGACCTCGAGGGCCTCCGGCGCGAAGGCTAATTTCAGCTTCCGTCTGATCTCGTCCTCGACCCGCATCGCTTCAGATCCACGTGTCATTTCGCGGTCTCGTCATGAGACCCATAACCCACCATTCTATCCTAGGTCGCTACCCAAGGGCCATTCTTGTTGTGTTGTCATCTCGTTCCCATAATGCCGATTCCATGAAGCTCGACTCGAAATTCTTCGACCGTCTCCGCGTCAAGCCGGACGAGAACCGGCTGCTGCGCGATACGTGTTCGCAATGCGAGTCACCCGGCTGCAAGGAGCCCGGTCTTTATCCAGCACCCAAGGGGCGCGGCTTCGAGGGCCAGTACCACCGCTTCTGCCTCGATCATGTGCGCGAGTACAACAAGTCTTACAATTACTTCTCGGGGCTTCCCGACGAGGCGGTCGCCAAGCACCAGAAGGACGACGCGACCGGACATCGCCCGACTTGGTCCATTGGCGTCAACGCTTGGTCTCGCAACCGCTCTGCCGGGGCGAACCGGGCGCGCCGCAATGGCTATGCCCACCGCTTCACGACCGACGATCCTTTTGGCCTCTTTCCCGAGCGCGAGACCAAGGCGAAGCCCGGTGCTCCCGAAGCCCGCCCGCTCCGCCGCGCCGAGAGGAAATGTCTGCGCCAACTCAACCTCGAAGACACCGCCACCAAGGCCGACATCAAGGCGCGCTTCAAGGAGCTGGTTAAGCGTCTTCACCCCGATCACAACAAGGGCGACCGCACCTCAGAGGACAAGTTGCGCGAAGTGATCCAAGCCTATAACTATTTGAAACAGGCGGGGCTTGCGTGAGTGTCGCTGGGCAGCCCCAACCCTTAAGAACCGAGGCTCCGGCAAACCCCGAGCCTCTCTGCAACGCGACGAAACAGGCTTTCACACCCCATGACCTTGCAAACTGCTGAGCGCGGCGCCGGCCTGCCGGACATGTCGGTCTCCGTGCGTCAAGTCTTCGGCATCGACACTAACCTTGAAGTGCCGGCCTATTCGCAGCCCGACGCGCATGTGCCGGATGTTGATCCCGACTATCAGTTCAACCCGGAGGTGACGCTCGCCATCCTCGCTGGCTTCAAGCACAACCGGCGTGTCATGATCCAGGGCTATCACGGTACCGGCAAGTCGACCCATGTCGAGCAGGTGGCGGCCCGTCTCAACTGGCCGTGCATGCGCATCAATCTCGACAGCCACGTGAGCCGCATCGACCTCGTCGGCAAGGACGCGATCGTCATCAGGGACGGCATGCAGGTCACCGAGTTTCGCGAGGGCATTCTCCCTTACGCGCTCCAGTCGAACACTGCGCTCTGCTTCGACGAGTACGACGCCGGGCGCCCCGACGTGATGTTCGTGATCCAGCGGGTGCTCGAGGTCTCGGGCAAGCTCACTCTGCTCGACCAGTCCAAGGTGATCAGGCCCCATCCCGCCTTCCGTCTGTTCGCCACCACCAACACCATCGGGCTCGGCGACACGAGTGGCCTCTATCACGGCACGCAGCAGATCAATCAGGGGCAGATGGACCGCTGGTCGATCGTGGTCACGCTGAACTATCTGCCGCATGACGACGAAGTGAACATCGTGCTCGCCAAGGCCAAAGCGTGGAACACCGAAGCTGGGCGCAAAACCGTATCCAACATGGTCCGCGTCGCCGAGCTCACGCGTAATGCTTTCATGAACGGCGACCTGTCCACCGTGATGAGCCCGCGTACGGTCATCACCTGGGCCGAGAACGCCGAGATTTTTGGCGACATCGGCACGGCGTTCGCGCTCTCCTTCCTTAATAAATGCGACGAGCTCGAGCGCGGACTGATCGCCGAGTTCTACCAGCGCTGCTTCGGCGAGGACCTGCCGCAGTCGACCGCTAACGTCGCCTTGAGCTGACGATGACGACGGCGCGGCGAAAAGAGGCGCCGCTCGATCCGTTCAAGCGCGCCGTGACGCAGACGACCCGAGCGATCGCCGGCGACGGCGCGGTCGAGGTGCTCTTCACGAGCGAGCCTCCAGGCCTGTCCGGCAAGACCGCGCGCCTGCCGGAGCCCTCGCGCATTCCCTCCAAGAACGAGATCGCCGTCATCCGCGGCCACGCCGATGCCGCGGCGCTTTCCGTCGCCTGTCATGATCCCGACTTGCACGAGGCTCTGGCGCCGGGGGGCGGACAGGCGCGCCAAGTCTTCGAGGCGATCGAGCAGGCCCGCATCGAAGCTATCGGCGCGCAGCGCATGCAAGGGGTCGCCGCCAATCTCACCGCGCGCATCGAGCAGCGCTACGAGCGCAGCCGATTCGCCGACGTCACCGACCGCGCCGAAGCGCCGCTTCCCGACGCGCTAGGCCTCCTGGTACGCGAGCGGCTGACCGGACAGGCGCCGCCCGCCAAGGCCCGCGCGGTGGTCAATCTCTGGCGGCAATGGATCGAAGGCCGCGCCCGCTCGGTGCTCGACCGCATGCCCGACATGCTGCTCGACCAGGAGGCGTTCGGTCGGTTGACCCGCGACCTCCTTGCCGCGCTCAACCTCGCCGATCAACTCGATCAGCGCGAGGACGAGGACAAAAGCGAGGACAGCGAGGACGATCAGAGCGCCTCCGAGTCCGACGATGAGAATGCCGACGGCGAGCAGCGCGCCGAGCTTGCGGCAGAAGCCCGCGCCGATCAGGACGCCATGAGCGAAGATGCGCTCGACGACAACGAGGATGGATCAAGCGAGCGGTTCGATCGCGATGCGGAGGCGGCCGATCTGCCGCGCCGCTCAGAGCCCTGGCGCCCCAACCTGTCGGTGCTCGATGACCCTGAGGCCTTCGGCTACAAGGTCTTCACCCGCGCGTTCGATGAGATCGTCAACGCCGAGGAACTCTGCGACGCCGACGAGCTCGATCGCTTGCGCGCCTTTCTCGACAAGCAGCTCGTGGCGCTGCATGGCGCAGTGGCGCGGCTCGCCAATAGGCTTCAGCGCCGGCTGCTCGCTCAACAGAATCGCGGCTGGGACTTCGATCTCGACGAGGGCCTGATCGACGCGGCGAGGCTAGCGCGCGTCGTGGTCGACCCGATGCATCCTTTGAGCTTCAAGCAGGAGCGCGAAACCGCCTTCCGCGACACGGTGGTGACCCTTCTCCTCGACAATTCGGGCTCCATGCGCGGCCGCCCGATCATGGTCGCTGCCTGCTGCGCCGACATTCTCGCTCGCACGCTGGAGCGCTGCGGGGTGAAGGTCGAGATCCTCGGCTTCACCACCCGCGCCTGGAAGGGCGGCCATTCGCGCGAAGCGTGGCTCAATGCGCTCAAGCCCCCGCTTCCGGGGCGCCTCAACGACCTGCGTCATATCGTCTACAAATCGGCCGATGCGCCGTGGCGTCGCGCGCGCCGCAATCTCGGTCTGATGATGCGCGAGGGCCTGCTCAAGGAGAACATCGACGGCGAGGCGCTTGCCTGGGCGCATAGCCGGTTGCTGGGCCGTCCCGAGCAGCGCCGCATCCTGATGATGATCTCCGACGGCGCGCCGGTCGACGATTCGACGCTCTCGGTCAACTCCGGGTCATATTTGGAGCGGCATCTTCGCCAGGTGATCAACGAGATCGAGACGAAATCGCCGGTCGAGCTGCTCGCCATCGGCATCGGCCATGACGTGACGCGCTATTATCGCCGCGCCGTCACCGTCACCGACGCCGAGGAGCTTGCCGGTGTCATGACCGAGAAGCTTGCCGAGCTGTTCGATGAGGACCTCGCCTGGCGGCAGCTCCACCGTACCGTGCCGTCCGCGGCGCGGGCCAAGCGCCGGACGCTGCATTAGCGTGTCGCCCTTTGCGCTGAGAGCTTCGCGCTATGTTGCGGCTGCTGGGCTCTCGCTCGCAGCATGTCTCGCCATTGCCCCGGCGTTGGCCGACAAGCCGATGGCAGCGCCCGACCGGGCGATGCCGGTCAAGATCACTGCGATCCCCATCGACTTCGACCGCGAGCATCCCGACCAGAAGCAGTTCGGCAAGCTCATCTATCGCGGCGGGCTCAACCTCTTCGCCAATTCGAGCTTCTTCGGCGGCTATTCGGAGATGATCATCGATCCCAGCGGGACGACGCTGCTCGCGGTCTCCGACGCCGGCACTTGGCTCAGAGCAACGCTTGATTATGACGGCCGCGAGATCAAAGGCCTGAGCAATGCCACGGTCGGCCCTTTGCTCGGCAAGGACGGCAAGCCGCTGTTAGACGACCAGGAGCGCGACTCGGAAGGCATGACCCTGATCGACGGCACGACCGCCAAGGGCACTGGCTATGTCTCGTTCGAGCGTCATCACCGCATCGACCGCTATCCCTTTGACGCCGAGCGCTTCGGACCACCCACCAGCTCGGTCTCGCTTCCTGCCGGCACCAAGCGCATGTCGCGGAACAGCGGGCTCGAGGCGATCACCCTCATGCATAGCGGTCCGCTCAAGGGCACTCTCATCGCCTTTGCGGAAAATCTGACCGACAAGAACGGCAATCTTCAGGGCTGGCTGATCGGGGGACCGCGACCGGGGTCGATTGCCGTGAAGCGCCTCGAAGGCTTCGACATCACCGATTCAGCCGAGCTACCCGATGGCGACCTCCTGATCCTCGAGCGACGGTTCCGCTACAGCGAAGGCATCAAGATGCGCATCCGCCGGGTTCGCGCGGCTGAAATCATGCCCGGCGCCGTCGTCACCGGCGAGGTGCTGCTGCAAGCGACCGACAATCTCAATATCGACAACATGGAGGCGATCGGCGTGCATCGCCGCAGCGGCGAGACGGTCATCACCATCATGTCCGACGACAATTTCAGCCCGCTGCAGCGGACGCTGATCATGCAGTTCACGCTGCCCGAGGCGAAGTCCGCCGCTACCGCACCCAACTAAGGCGAACTCCATCCCTCCCCTTGATGGGGAGGGAGCCGCGCCTCTTGGCGCGACGGGTGGGGTGGAGACCGCTGCGTAAGCCCCCCGCCCAGCGACGCCTTCGGCGTCGCCGGACCTCCCCACAAGGGGAGGTATTGCAAATAGAGCTTGTTACTGGGAGGCTGAGGCCTCGGCCTCGTGCCGCTTGGCGATCTCGCGCTTCAACCGCCGCGCCTTCAGCGACAGATCTTCGTCGGCAGCCTTGAGCAGATAGGCGTCGAGCCCGCCGCGATGCTCGACCGAGCGGAGCGCGTTCGCGCTGATGGTGAGCCGCACCCGCTTCTTGAGTGCCTCGCTCTCAAGCGTCACATTGCACAGGTTGGGGAGGAACCGGCGCTTGGTCCTCCGCTTGGCATGGCTCACATTGTTGCCGGTGAGCACGGCTTTGCCGGACAGCTCGCAACGACGGGCCATGGTCCTGATCCTTCTCGCCGAATAGAAATAGAAAGCCGGTGCGGCTGGGG
>JBLMXO010000331.1:0-5162 GCA_050257815.1 Actinomycetota bacterium | reverse complement strand
AGATCGGCGCGGCCGTTGATGCATGCGGGGCGGAAATGGCGCTGGAACGCCTCGACAATCTTCTCGAGGCCGGTGCCATAGGTCGAGGTCACCTCGACACCATAGCCGAAATCGCGCAAGGACTGCTGCAGCTCGGCGACGCTCTCGCCCTCGTCGCCTGGGCCTAAACCCTGATCGCCGGCAAGCGGCGCCGGCTCGACCCAGAGTCCGATACCCTTCCGCGCGAGCCGGGCCCAGTTGAACTTCTCGCCTGGATCGCGCTTGCGGCCTGGCGCGATGTCGGAATGGGCAAGCACGCGGTCGCTCGGGATCGCGTGGCGGCTTAAGACGTCGAGGCAGAGCGCCTCGACCGCCTGCATCTCGGCTTCGGAAAATTCCGGATAGTCGAAATCGTGGCCAGGATTGTGGATCTCGATACCGATCGAGCGCGAATTGATGTCCGTCTCCCCCGCCCACACGCTCTGACCGGCGTGCCAGGCACGCTCGCTCTCAGGGACAAGCTGGGCGATACGCCCTTCCTCATCGACGAGGTAGTGGCAGGAGACTTTCGCCTCGTCGCGGGTCAGCCAATCGAGCGCGGCCTCGGCCGACTCCATGCCCGTGTAATGCAGGATCAGCATGTCCGGCGGAGACGCGACGCGCCGTTCCTCGCGATTGGGCGACGGGCACCAGAGCGTGGCAAGCGGGCTGTCAGGGGCTGCGGTCATGTGCGGCGAACAAATCTGCTTTCGTCATGCCCGGCTTCATGCCGGGCATCCACGTCTTAGGACGGTAGCGTCAGGAAGACAAATCGTGGATGGCCGGGACAAGCCCGGCCATGACGAATTAGATGAGCGACGAGGCGCTACATCCCGCGCTCTTTGGCGATCGCCTCGTAAGCCTCGTTGATGGTGGCGACCTTCTCGGTGGCGAGCGAGACGAACTCCTTGGGCACGCCGCGCGCGATCAGCTTGTCGGGATGATTCTCGGCGATCAGCTTGCGATAGTGGCTCTTGAGTTCCTCGTTGGTGACGGACGGATTGACGCCCAGCACGTCGTAAGGATTGCGCTTGGCGGCAATCACGTGGCGCGCCTTGATGTAAGCGAACTCGGTATCGGTGAAGCCGAAGCGCTTGGCGACTTGCGCCAGGAACTGCTCCTCGTTGGGATGCAAATGCTCGTCGGCCTTGGCGATGTGGAACAGGCCCTCGAGCACGTCCTCGAGCAGCTTGCGGTTGCCCTTGAACATGGTGGCGAGCTGCTCGGCATAGGCCTCGTAGCCGGCCACATCCTGCTTGGCGAGATTGAACACGCGGGCGACGTTCTTCATTTCGCCCTCGGGAACCTTGAACACTTCCTTGAAGGCATTGACCTCGTCCATGGTAACGACGCCGTCAGCCTTCGCCATCTTGGCGCCGAGCGCGATCACGCCAACGGTGAAGGCCACCTGGTTCTCGGCCGGGCCGTCCTGCTCCTGGTCGCGGTCAATGACGTAATGCCCCGCCACGCCGCCAAGCAACGCGCCGATCGGGCCGCCAATAGCGAGCCCTGCCGCTGCTCCTGCGAGCTTCCCCCAAATCGACATTGCGTGAGTTCCCCTAACCCTGTTGCTTTCGCTAGAGCATAAGGACTTTTACCTCGCCTCGCATGCAGAGAATCGAGGCCAGGACTCCTAGGCCGTTCCGCGGAAATTGGCGAGGATGGAGAGCTTGGGCTCGTCGACCTCAAGCCCCTCCCGGAGCCGCCGCTCGACATGCCACGAGCGCGCGAAGGTCCAAACGGCGAGCCAAAGGGTCGCGGCACCGTTAATGACGCTGCCCACGACCACAAACATATGGCCAAGGCCGAAGAGGTTTGCCGCGGCGACAATGAAGGCCTCGACCACGATGCCGAAGCCGCCGGCCATCACGATAGCGGCACACAGCGAGGTGATGAACACGCCGAACAGGTTGCTCCGGTGGCGAGGTGGTTGTTTGGGGGCTTCGCTATCCATGCTGCCAGCTTACGCTCTTACCGGGTCGATTTTCCGACCCTCATAGCCTGAGGGGATAGGCGTTACAAGGGCTCGGATGGCGCTGGCTCCCGGCCGTCTCACTGCACCGCACTCACACCGCTTGCCGCCAACATGCGGGTAACGGTCTGAGCGAGCCCTTCCGGCTCGAAGATGGGCTCCGAGCAAATTCGATTGGTGCAGGCGAAAGCTGCCGGCTGGTCGAGCTCGGGATATTGGACGTCCGGGTTGGGGAGTGGTCCTTCGCGCTTGTCCCACCAGTCGATGCGCTTATAGAGCGCGGGAAAGGCAAGGGCAGCCGCATGGAGGGTGGCCGCTTGCGGCTCGTCCTTGCCGCCCACGATGGTGATGTGGGTCGGCTCCTCCGACAGCTCGCGATCAACGAGCAGGACGCCGGGAAGCGGCCGCGGTTCATCGAGGATCGCGGGAGACGCGAGATAGCGCGCGCCGTGTTCCGCAAGCGCGCGATATTCCTCTTTGCCGAGATACCGATAAAGCTTGTTGGCAAAGCGCGTCGCGGCCACCTGCTCATCGAATTGTTTCACTTCGTGCGCGAACACGCCTTCGCTCGATTGCCCGCGAAGCGTGGTGCGAAAGCCGCCCGCTTCGTCCTTGAACTCAGCCGCGATGAACGCGCCAGCGCGGTCGGCGACGTCGAGCCAGTCGCGTTCGCCGGTCGCGGCATAAAGATCGAGGGCCGCCTGCCCCATGGCGAGCGTGTCGCCGAGATAGGGGCCGGCTTCGTCGCGATCGGCATGGCGGAAGCCACCGCCTTCGATCGCACGGTTCACCCTGATGTATTGCGCGGCGCGCTCGGCCGCACGCAGCGCCATCTCGTCACCGACGGCATCATAGAGGGCAAGAAGGCCGCTGATGGCCCAGCCATTCTCTCGCGCATAGATGTGCGTGTCGATGCGCGGTTCGCGTCCAAGCACCGCCCGCTCCTCGGCACTCAGCGCATAGAAGCTCTTGCCCGTCATCGCTTCGTCGATGTCGGCGTCCTGGCTCGTATAGAAGGCGCCGTCCGCGTTGCGGAGCTTGGTCAGCAAGAACCGCTCGATGTCCCGGGCAGCCTCCAGATAGCGCGGGTCCCTCCACAGCGCATAGGCCTGCGCGTATTGCCGAAGCCCGTTCGCTTGATACCACATGATCTTCTCGTAATGCGGCGAGCTCCAGTCAAGCGTATCGGAATACTGATAGATGCCGCCCCATTGGCGGTCGATCAGAGCGAGCGCCGCGTCGAGCGTTTGGCGCGCACGCTTCGCAGCGGTCTCATCTCCTTTCTCGGCGGCGGCGAGCAGGAGGTCCATGCTGTCGGTGTCGATGAATCTCTGGAACGGTCCGAAGCCGCCGTGAACCTTGTCATAAGCCGCGTCGCTCCGCTTCAACAACTCGGTCCGTTGGGCGTTGTCGAGCAGCGGGCTCTCGGCCGGGACGATTTCCGCCTGCTCGACAACCGATGGCCCGGGAGATGGATCCTCGATGACAGCTTGCAGCAACGCAGCCATGCGTTCGGGCGGAAGATAGCCGCGCCATTTGACGATCTCGCTGCCATCAGAGGCGAAGATGATAGTGGCGGGCCAGCCCCAATCGCCGTAGCGGCCTCGAGAGATCGGGGTTGGCGTCCTGATCCACCCGTACGGGAAGATATTTCGATTTCAGCAGGGCGAGGACCTTGGGATCGGCATAAGTCTTCCGTTCCATGACGTGGCACCAATGGCACCACACCGCCTCCAGATCGAGAATGACGAAGCGCCGCTCGGCCTTGGCCTTGGCGAACAGGCCGGGGCTCCATCCCATCCAGGAAAGCGGAGCCTCATCGCCTGCCGCGCGAGCGGGCGTGATCCAAGTGCCGATCAGAAATGCCAAGGCAAATAAGGTGCCGAACCGCATGAATTCCTCCCTCGCTTGGTGGGTCTTTCCCGAGCTACGGGGCGCGCGTCCAAAAGGTTTCACCGAAGGAGCAAAAAATACGTCAGGCGAAGATGAGCTTGAGCAGGAAAGCCGCGGCAATGACGGCGACGGCGGCGTTGATCTGCCCGAATCGCCCGGTGAGCGTCTTCAAGGCCACATAGGCGATGAAGCCGAGCCCAATGCCGGTGGCGATGGAATAAGTGAGCGGCATCAGGAGCGCAATAATCAGCGCCGGGATGTAGTCGGTCGCGTCGTCGAAGCGGAGAGCGCCCAGGCTTGCGGCCATGAGACAAGCGACGAAGAACAGCGCAGGCGCCGTGGCGTAGCCCGGCACGCTCTCGGCGAGTGGGGCGAGGAACAGGCTCAAGAGGAAAAGAACCGCTACCGCAACAACGGTAAGCCCGGTGCGGCCGCCTTCCTCCACGCCAGCGGCGCTTTCGATATAGGCGGTCGTGGTCGAGGTGCCGAGAAGAGCACCAAGCATGGCAGCGCCTGAATCGGCAAGAAGAGCCTGGCGAAGTCGCGGCAGCCGCCCCTCGTTGTCGAGCAGGCCCGCCTGGCGCGCGACGCCGATCAGCGTGCCGGCCGTGTCGAGGATCGTCACCAGGAGCAGCGTCAGCACGATGATCATCGAGGCGAGCTTGGCGATCCCTGTGAGGTCGAGCTTGAGAAAGGTCGGTGCAAGTGACGGCGGTGTTGCGGCAACTCCGTGCCACGGCTCGAGCCCGAGCGCGGCGGCGAGGATCGTGACGGCAAGAACGCCGATGATGATGGCCCCGGGGACTTTACGCACGGCAAGCGCCGCGATGACAAGGAAGCCCGCCGCGGCGAGAAGTGCTTGCGGCTTCGACAGATCGCCAAGCGTGACGAGCGTAACGGGATGATCGGCAACGATACCTGCGTTCTGCAAGCCGATGAGCGCAAGGAAGAAGCCAATGCCAGCGGCGATACCGAGCTTGAGAGAAAGCGGAATCGCATCGATCAGCCAGGCGCGTATTGGGGTGAGCGACAGCGCGAAGAAGAGCACGCATGAGATGAAGACGAGGGCAAGCGCGAGCTGCCAATTGCCGCCGAGCTCGGGTACCACGGTGAAGGCGAAGTAGGCGTTGAGCCCCATGCCAGGGGCGAGTGCGATGGGATAGTTGGCATAGAGCCCCATGATGGCCGAGCCCGCCGCGGCGGCGAGGCAGGTGGCAACGAACACGGCGCCATGGTCCATGCCGGCCTTCTCGAGGATCGCCGGGTTGACGAACATGAT
>JBLMXO010000330.1:0-5353 GCA_050257815.1 Actinomycetota bacterium | reverse complement strand
TTATGGCCGGGCTTCAGCGTGTGCGGCCGGTGGCCGAACAGCATGCGATACGACGTGGCGAGCACGAGCGTATAGCAGGCGGCCTCTTCCCAGGTGAGATGCTTCGGCCGCTCAAGCAGCTGGCGGTCCTGCACGCGACAGAATTGGGCGAAGGAGCCGTCAGGCGTCTCGTAGCCCCAGATGCGCTGCGACGGCGAGAACATGGGGTCACCACCGTTGCATTCCTCGTCGTCGCCGTCGTCCTGATTACAGTGAATGACGACCTCGTCGCCGACCTTCCAGCGCTTCACCTTGGAGCCGACCGCCCACACGATGCCGGACGCATCGGAGCCCGCGATATGATAAGGCTGCTTGTGGACATCGAGCGTCGAGATCGGCTGACCGAGCGATGCCCACACGCCGTTATAATTGACGCCGGCGGCCATCACGAGGACGAGCACCTCGTGACTGTCCAGCTCCCAGGTGGGAACCACCTCGACCTGCATGGCCTCGTCAGGCGGACCGTGGCGCTCTTTACGGATCACCCAGGCATACATGTTTTTCGGCACATGACCGAGCGGGGGAATCTCGCCGATCTCGTAGAGGTCCTTGACGGCGCCGGCTGGCGCGGAGGTTTCCGGAGAAACTGCGGCTAAAGACATCTCATTCATCCGATTATCCCCCCAGTCCAAGCTTGTTCGGTCTGTTTTTGCACTGCGGCAATTGTCCTTCATTCATCTCGCGACTGCAACATGTTTGCGGGAGGGAGGCTTAACGCGCACGCGCGCCGTAAAGACGCCCTTGATCCGCCCGAAACTCCACAATTCCGGCACGGTTTGGCCGCGCGCGCGGAGCGTTAGCAAAAAGAAACGGCCCTGCCCAGGGGCAAAACGCCATCCCCCGCTCTTACGGAACCCCCCCGCACTGCGGCACGTTCCCCGAAGCTCCCGATAGAGCGCGCAAGGTCAAGGCGCCACAAGACGACCTCGACCCACTAGTCGCGACGACTGACCAAACACGCGAAGGCGGCGCTGCATGGCGCCGCCCTTTTCGTTTGAACATCCGCGCCGATGTCCTAAATCCCGGTCTTTGTCAGCGGGAGGCGCAGTCGCGGGATCGTGGCCAATCTGATCGTCGTCATAAGCCTTGTTGCCGCCGCAGTCCTTCTCCTCTCTCCCCGGCTGACGTCATCGCCTGCATGGCGGGCGACGGTCACGCCGCTCGCCTCGATCATCGGCTCGGGCTTTCTCGTTTCGCTGCCGCTGCTCGTTCACGACCTTGGCCTCTACGCCACGGCCGGCATGGCTTTCCTGGTTGGCTTCTCCTATCTGCTCGGCGGCGCTATCCGCTTCAACATCCTCCATGGCGAGCCGCTCTTCACCGAGGGCAAGAGCGGTTGGGTCGGCTGGCTCGAGACCCTGTCTCATCTCGCCCTTGCGCTCGCCTACTTCATCTCGGTCACCTACTACCTGACGCTCCTTGCCGCCTTTCTGTTGCGTGGCATCGGCGTCTCGCATGTGATCGCTGGGAAGGTGCTCACCACCGCCATCCTTGCCGGCATCGGCTTTCAGGGCCTCTTCCGCGGATTGCATGGGCTCGAAACCATCGAGGAATATGCCGTCGGGCTGAAGCTCGCCATCATCGCGGCTGCGCTCGCCGCGCTTGCCTGGCTCAATCTCGACCGCGCCGTTAGCGGCGCCTGGCACCTGCCTGCGATCGAGACCTCGATCGGCTGGCATTCGATCCGGACGGTGCTCGGTCTGCTGATCGTGGTGCAGGGCTTCGAGACCTCGCGCTTTCTCGCCGGCGCCTACTCACCCGAGCTGCGCGTGCGCACCATGCGCTATGCACAGATTCTTTCAGGCGCGATCTATATCACCTTTTTTCTGCTCGCCATCGTCGGGCTCAACGAGCGCGACGTGCTGAGCACGGACGTCACCGGGATCGTCGCCCTGCTCAAGCCGGTCGCGAGCCTCTTGCCTCTCGCGATCATCGGTGGCGCCATCTTCGCCCAGCTCTCGGCCGCGGTTGCCGATGCCATCGGCGCCGGAGGCCTTATCGAGGATGTGAGCAAGAAGCGCATCGACCATCGCCACGCCTACCCGGTCATTGCGCTCATCGGCATTACTCTCACCTGGACGCTCAATGTCTTCGGGGTGATCGTGCTCGCCTCGCGCGCTTTCGCCTTGTTCTACCTGCTGCAATGCCTGGTCGCGGCGGGCGTGGCTATGCGAGCACCAGACGTCCGCAGGCGCTCTTTGCACGTGGCGGGCTTCCTCGCTCTCGCCCTTCTCGCCTTCGTCGCCGTCGTCTTTGGCGCCCCGGTCGCGGACGCGGGCTGATTTTTAAGGGCTCGTTGGTTGCATGCCTGCTAGCTGTCGTGCTTCATAGGACCATGATGCGCCTGGAGAAACGCTGATGGCAGGCAAGAAAGAGCGAGACAAGCCTTGGCTGTTCCGCACCTATGCGGGCCACTCGACGGCTAAGGCCTCTAACGAGCTCTACCGGCGGAACTTGGCCAAGGGCCAGACCGGGCTTTCGGTCGCCTTCGACCTGCCGACCCAGACCGGCTACGACAGCGATCACATCCTCGCCCGCGGTGAGGTGGGCAAGGTGGGCGTGCCGATCTCTCATCTCGGCGACATGCGGAGCCTATTCGAAGGCATCCCCTTGGCCGAGATGAACACCTCGATGACCATCAACGCGACGGCGGCATGGTTGCTGTCGCTCTATGTCGCTCTCGCCGAGGAGCAGGGTGCGAACCACGCCAAGCTCACCGGCACGGTCCAGAACGACATCCTGAAGGAGTATCTCTCGCGTGGGACTTATATCTTCCCGCCTGCGCCCTCGCTCCGGCTAATCAAGGATGTGATCGTCTACACCAACGGCGAGATGCCGAAATGGAATCCGACCAATGTCTGCTCCTACCATCTGCAAGAGGCAGGAGCGACGCCGGGCCAGGAGCTTGCCTTCGCGCTCGCGACGGCTGAGGCCGTTCTCGATGAGGTGAAGAAATCGGGCGAGGTCCCTCCCGAGCAATTCCCGCAAGTCGTGGGCTCGATCTCATTTTTCGTCAATGCCGGCGTGCGCTTCATCACCGAGGTGTCGAAGATGCGCGCCTTCGTCGATCTGTGGGACGAGATCGCCGAACAGCGTTACGGCGTCACTGATCCCAAGCTTCGCCGCTTCCGCTACGGCGTGCAGGTGAATTCGCTGGGTTTGACCGAGCAGCAGCCCGAAAACAACGTCTACCGCATCCTGCTATCGATGCTCGCCGTGACCTTGTCGAAGAAGGCCCGCGCGCGCGCGGTGCAGCTTCCCGCCTGGAACGAGGCTCTAGGCCTGCCGCGCCCCTGGGATCAGCAATGGTCGCTCCGGCTGCAGCAGATCGTGGCCTACGAAACCGACCTCTTGGAATACGGCGACATCTTCGATGGCTCTGCCGAAATCGACCGCAAGGTGGAAGAATTGAAAGAAGAGGCGCGCGCCGAGCTCGCCAAGCTGCAAGCGATGGGCGGCGCGGTCGCGGCCATCGACTACATGAAGGAGGCGCTGATTGCTTCCAACGCCGCTCGCGTCGAGGCGATCGAGAAGGGCGAGCAGGTGCTGGTCGGCGTCAACGCCTATACCGAGACCGAGCCGTCGCCGCTTGCGGCAACCGGCACCGAAGGCATCCAGACCGTGCCCGAATCGGTCGAGATTGAGCAGGTCGCTGCCCTGCAAGCCTGGCGGCGCGATCGCGACGACAAGGCCGTGCGCCAGGCGCTGATCGATCTGAAATCGGCCGCCGCCGAAGGGCGCAACATCATGCCGTCCTCGATCGCTGCCGCCAAAGCCGGCGTCACCACCGGCGAATGGGGGCAGATCTTGCGCGAGGTGTTCGGGGAATATCGCGCGCCGACCGGCATCCATGCCAAGCACGCGATCGACAAGGCGCGGCTCGAGGAGGTGCGCGAGGCAGTCGAGCAGGTCTCCGGCAGGCTCGGGCGTACGCTCACGTTCGTCGTCGGCAAGCCGGGCCTCGATGGTCACTCCAATGGCGCCGAGCAGATCGCCGTGCGCGCGACTGACGTCGGCATGGAGGTCGTCTATGACGGCATCAGGCTGACGCCCGCCGAGATCGTGCAGCAGGCACGCGAGGCGAAGGCCCACGTGGTCGGGCTTTCGATCCTCTCGGGCTCGCATGTCTCGCTCGTGCGCGAGGTTGTGCAGCGCCTGCGCGAGGCGGGCATGGGCGACGTGCCAGTCGTGGTCGGCGGCATCATCCCGCCCGAGGACGTCAACATCCTCAAGCAGTGCGGGGCGTCGGCGATCTACACGCCGAAGGACTTCCAGCTCAACGACATCATGCTTGGCATCGTGAAGCTGGTCGACGCCAAGGCGGAGGTGCTCGCCGGCGTCAGCGTCCCCGTACCGCCGCTCCGCGCCCGCGAGAAGGTCCCGCTTTCAGGAACATAGTCTCGCTACCGAGGCGCCGCCCAAAGTCATGGATGGCCGGGACAAGCCCGGCAGGACGGCTGTATATTTGCTACAGTCCGGCTCTATGCGCCGCGAGGGCGCGCCTGGTTAAGGGGGGGCATCATGAATTTTCGTTTGAGCACGCCTCGGCGGGAGACCTTCCTCGTCTCCGTCGTCATCGCCGCACTCGTCATCCTCGGCATGATCGTGCCACTGCCGTTCTTCACCGGCTACGCGCTCGGCCTTCTGCTGATCGCGTATCTGATCCTGCTCGCAGGAGTACTGGTAGATAACCTTTAGCCTACGAGCAGAACGGGCTCGTCGCCTTCGTCTTGGGCGAGGAACGGCGCGAGCGCCGCATAAAGCTCGCACCTGCGGATCGGCTTGGTCACATAGCCATCCATTCCGGCCGCAAGATATGCGCCGCACTCGGCGGTCTTAGCCTGGGCCACGAGGGCGATGATTGGTACCTCGGCTACCGGTGCGTGCAGCGCGCGAATGCGTTTCGTTGCCTCAGCGCCGTCGAGGTCCGGCATCGTCACATCCATCAGGACGAGGTCGTAGGGCTTCGCTGCGAGATTGAGCAGAGCAGTTCGCGCGCTTCCCACTAGCTCATGGCTCAAGCCGAACTCATCGAGATAGCTTGCGATTAACATGGCGTTCACCGCGTTGTCCTCGACGAGCAGCACGCAGCCGGAGAGCTTGGCGATAGGCTCCTGCTCGGGCACCGAGATCGCCGTTGCCGAGGGCAGCTCCGGCGCGGGCGTTGGCGGCAACGGCTCGTGTGCCGGCATTGTTGGCAGCGGCTCATGCAGTACTAAAACCGGCTCGGACTCGGCGTGCTCGGCGGCGAGCGTGAACCAATACAGGCTTCCCTTGCCGACCACGCTGTCGCAGCCGATCTCTCCGCCCATCA
>JBLMXO010000329.1:0-15540 GCA_050257815.1 Actinomycetota bacterium | reverse complement strand
CCGGTGATCGCGAGCACCGAATCGCCCGCATCATAGAACGGCCCCTCGACCGTCAATTGGCCCTTGTCGAGAGAGAGCGTCCAGAAGCACTCCCACGCTTTGCCGGGCACGGTCCGGAAGCAAATGCCCTGATCGGAACCGACCTTATCCTTGTCGTTGGCGTCGTAGACTTCATTGGCGAAGGTGAGGATGTCGCCGGCACTGTCGCCCGAGGCACCGGTATCGGTGACGGCATCAGTCGTCGCATGCTCAATCACCTTCACCTCCTGCTCCGCAAGAACAGGTCCTGCAATCACGAGACTGCCTGTGGCAGCGAGCGCGACCGTACCCAACAGACGGAAAGACCGAGCCAACACCTTCATTTTCGACATCGCACTCTCCTTTCGACCAATGCCCAGACGGGCGCTACAATAGCGCAGTCTCAGAGGCGAGTGGCCATGAAACCAATGAATGCAACCGGTACCCGGATCGCAATCGCCGTGGCCGCACTCCTTACCGCTGCTGCGGGCGCAGCCGCGCCTTCTCGTGCCGACGAGGCTAAAGGCCATTGCATTGGCGCCAACGCCTGTAAGGGCCAGAGCGCTTGCTCGGCCAATAACTGCGCCGGGACGAACGCATGCAAGGGTCAAGGCTACCTCGAGATGACCAAGAAGGAATGCGATCAGATCCCGGGCACTCGCTTTGAGCCGGAAAGCTGACCGACAGATCCGTAATCCTTCAGCTAATAGCGGTTATCGGGCACCGAACAGCCGTTTGAAAAAACCGCCTCGCCTCTGCGGCTGGGGATCCGTCTCGGCAACGAAACCATTGCCGGGCCAAGCGCGAGTCAGAGTCCGGGGCTTGCCCGCATTGGCGACCTTGCTTTCTCCGCCTGGGGTCTCACCGCTTAACACCACTTGCGTGTTCGGGAGGCCCGCCTTCTTCACCAAATCAAAGAGGATCGTCGCATTTTGCGGCGAGATGCGCACGCAGCCATGCGACGCCGGCTTGCCAAGATTCCTCACCTCATAGCTGCCGTGGATCGCATGGCCGTCCTTCATGAAGAAGATGGCATGCGGCATGGGGGCGTTGTCCCACTCTTTGCTGTACCAAACTTCATTCATCGACAAGGCTGTGTAGGTCCCTGACGGCGTGGAATAGCCGCGCCTGCCGGTGGAGACCGGCCACCGATATTTCTCCACGCCATTCACGAATATAGTCACCTGTTGAGTAGACTTGTCGATGTCGATGAGGACCGTCGACGCCGGAGGTGCCGGCTGCGCTGCGGCTTGCGATGATCCTTTGGATTTGTCCTCGCAGGCCAGAACGTTGTCATTCCACGCCATGCCGGCGGCATCGCAATCGGCCTTGGTCAGAGGCTGCGGTTTGGGTACGTTCGCATCGACGTCGCAGACATTGGCCGTTTCATTCCACGTCCAACCGTAAGTCGCCGCGCAATCCGCGCGCGTCAGGGGCTGAGGTTCGGCAAAGGCCTGTGTTGCAAACAGAGTGCCGATGACCACGAAAACTACCGCCAACGATTTCACGTCTCATCTCCCTTCGCGATCCTGCAATGAGCAAGCCTGTCTGCAGATTGAACCCAATCCCTCGCGATTTGAACTCAATCCGGCGTGAGAAGGTTGCCACGATTCGCTTAATGATTCTCGCTCAGTATCCCTTGGCGAGCGTCATTAAACCGACATTCGGAGCGTCTCCCGCCTCTTCGCTCGAGCAGGTGAGAGTCTCCTTCAACTGGTCCCCATCGACTCGGGCGAGTTCCACCGTAGCCACACTGCCGTTGGGCGCATAGAACGTATGCCTGCCGATCGGCTGCCCTTCACCCCGCGCCCACGATGGAAGCGAGCCGCCGCGTCTCTCCCGCACGATCGTCGGGTTGAGGAAGTGCGTCGCGCCAGCGGTCGGATCGGGTATCTGCCCTGAAAGAACAGCATCGGCGATACGCGCGGCGTCCTTATAGCGAGGATCGTCGGGAGAGAGCCTCCCGATCTCCTTCCGCCGCGTCATCCATGGTTCGAACTGCCAGGGACGAGTAACGACATCCTTAATGGTGTCGCCCCATCTACCGCTCTTGGTGCGGTTGAGAACGACGTGGGCGACGGCAGCTTTGCCCTCATCGGGCTCCTCGCCCGCCTCGAAGGCAATCGTTCTGATCAGATAGTCACGATCCTCGGGGCCGTAACTCGAAATGACGCGAGGAAGTGCTGGAAGCGGCGAGCCGACGTCGGCGTTCGGAGTCGGCACGTCTTGAGAGGGTGGAACGCACTGGGGCGCAGCACCAAGCGAAGCGTAAGACGGTGTCGCCGCAGCGACGAGGAAAAGCGGGAACAAGAAAAAGCGAATCCGCAACGGCGTCTCCTTCAGTACGTCGGGGAATTTCGGGCTGAAGGGAACGGATTCGACTGAGGAAGGCGCTCATTTCATGACGAGAAGTGAGCGATGTTTGGATCAATTAAGGCACTGAATTGCCTCAGGAATTAATCACAGAATGGCCGCAATGGTTAAACCCTGCGGGAGCCTATCTCTTTCAGCGCTTTAGCTCGCGTTCTTTAGCGATCGTCTCATAGGCGGCATTGAGCGCCGCGATTTTCTTGGTTGCAATCGAGACGAATTCGCTAGGAACGCCGCGCGCGACCATGGTGTCAGGATCGTAATCGCCGATGAGCTTGCGATAGTGCGCCTTTAGCTCCTCGTCGCCGATCTCCCGAGCAACACCCAAGACTTCATAGGGGCGATCCGTTCCCGAGCACATCTGGCGTGCTCTTACGGAGACGAACTCGGCATCGGTCACCCCGAACAGCTTGGCTACGGCGGAGAGATATCGCTCCTCATTGGCATGGAGCACGCCGTCCGCCAACGCGATTTGCAACAGGCCTTCAAGCACGTCTTGAAGCAGCCTCGGGTTTTCCTTGAGGAGCGACGACAGCTGCTCGGCATAGGATTCGTAGCCGGCGGCATCGTCCTTAGCGAGATTGAAGATGCGCGACACGTTCTTCATCTCTCCTGGAGCCACATTGAACACCTCTTGGAAGGCCCTCACCTCATCGCGCGTCACCACGCCGTCGGCCTTGGCCATCTTAGCGCTCAGCGCGATCACCCCGACGGTAAAGGCCGCCTGTTGGTCGGGAAGAAACAATGCACGGTAGTCCTCGCAATCGAGGATCCCGTCGCTCGTATTGTCTTGACTCAAGACAGCAACGCGGGCGAGCAAGGCAGCGATCTGTCCGCCGCCTTCGGTCATGTGGGCATCAGGCCCGAGCCCTGCTACGGCTCCCGCCAATCGGTCCCAGAGCTTCATCGAAGTCCCTCCGCGGTCTTTTGAGCGGTAAGACTAAGGGCCGAAGGGCCCCCCCGCACCTTTCAAGACTAGCCTCACCTCCTCACGCAGCCTGCGTCAGATCATAGCGGGGTGTTGTCATACTTCTTGCGCTTCTTGCGCAGCATCGGAGCGCGACGCAGGTGCGTGTGCCGTGCGACACGCAAGAGCCGCTACGCGCCTACCTGACAACGTAGACGATCTTCCGCGCCGTGGGCTCTACGAGAACCCTCTGTCCGTTGACATAGGAGAAGACGTAAGGCGAAGCCGGGATCGGATAGACCGGAGCCGCCACGGGGAGTGTGGCACCGACCATCACCTCACCATTCACGATCACCGGCTGAATGGCCTGCGTCGTCACGTATGAGACCACGTTCGGCGGCGGTGCGATCGGCTGAACGACCCCGACGCTTGGAGGGACCGGCACCATCTCGCCGACGGGGGGCGTGGCGACGACTGGCGACCCGGTGTTGACCGGCGTGATGGTCGGAATGCCAAGCTGCGCGCCGGCCACTTGGAGATTCTTGGGCGTGCCTTCGGCTTTGGTCACGAGATAAGGCGCTGACGCCCAGCCGGTCGCCCCGCCGGCAAGGGCGACGGCGCACCAGGAATAATCCGTCACGCATCCAGTGATCTGTGCCGGAGTGTTCGCCTGGATCTGGTCGATGACGGCATATTGGAAGCCGGGCCCGTTACGCACGTTGAGATGGCCGGTTGGGGAATAGGCGGTCACCGCCAAGACAGGAGTTGCGACCAAGGCCACGCCAAGAAGCGAAGCGAGGCCAAATGTTACGTGCACGCTTTTCATTCTGCGTCTCCCCTGAAGTGTAGTCCGTCCGGCTGAAGCCTATCGCCACAAGAATACAACGGCCAGGGCCATGAGGTCATGACAAGACCCCTGCGGCCGCTTCGTACGGGGTGGCGCTGAGACCGCATTGGTTCCCCTGCGACGTATGGCCCAAGAGACGACTCAGGCGAAAAAGGCAGCAAATGAACAAGCAGGGGAGTTATCCTCCAAGCAGGGCTCGATGGCCGCCATCGAGCCGATCTTTGCTGAGACGATAACCAAAGCGCTTCACGCGCAGATGGGAGCGGATCATGAAGGTAGCTGACATTTTGCGGATCAAGGGTTCGACCGTGAAGACAGTGCCGCCACACGAGACGGCGCTTCTCGCCTCGGGGCATCTGCGCGCTGCGCAGATTGGCGCGCTCGTCGTGAGCAGGGACGGGAACACGATCGAGGGAATTCTGTCTGAGCGCGATCTCGCCTACGGGCTAGCCACGCATGGCGACAGGTTGCAGACGATGCCCATCTCGGAGCTGATGACGAAGGCGGTCGTCGTCTGCGCGCCAGAAGATAAGATCACCGACGTGATGAAGCTGATGACGCGGCGGCGCATTCGCCACGTGCCGGTTAAGGACGGCAAGCGATTGGTCGGCATCATCAGCATCGGCGACGTCCTCAAGCACCGCCTCAGCGAACTGGAAACGGAAGCGGACATCCTCCGCGATTACGCCGTGGCCGCCCGGCATTAGCGAGCACAAGCGCCTCGCCGCGCCTTCGCATGCGAGGGTACGTCGAAGAGCTGCGTCCTTCGGACGGGCCTTCGGCTCTCTACGAGTTCGACGAGATGGCGCGGGCGCCCCGGCCCGCTGGTCATGACGCCGCCACAGCCGCGCCCTTAACGAACGAGGTGAGGCGAACTCTATGTCAAGTTTTGCGCCCGGAGACAAAAGTGATTGGCTCAGCAAGCGAGCGCGCGACATGGACCGCTTAAGACGGTCGCCTTGCCAGTTGCCGGATGATGCCTGCCTCCTCGACGACCGAGCGCAGCGACCGCGCGACGCTGCGCTGGAAAAGTTGCGCCATGGCTTTACCGATACGGCCGGCGGACGCCTCGACGAGGGCATCGCCAACCGCCACACCGGCATGCATCAGCACGCTGGTATCGCGATAGCAGTTCTGGATGCATGCGGTGCAGCGGTCACGGCGGTCCGCGATGCGATCGAGATCGAACACCGAGCCGAGCGGTTCATGCCAGGCCTCGCAACGCCAGATCTGCAGGTTCCAGTCGAGGTAGAAATATTTGTGACCGCCGATGCATGCGATCAGCTGCTCCTCGCCGCGCACATAGCGCTTGATATCGTCGAGTGAGGCCGTCGGATTCATCACTGGGAACTTCGACTTCAGCGCTTTGATCGCATCGAGAGCAGCCAGCAACTGGTCAGGCGTGAAATCGACGAGCTTGGATTCCGAGCCATAGACCAGCGACGACGAGCCGAATGGCTCCTTGCGCGGATAGGAGAAGCTCACCGCATCGAACCCGAGATCCTCGAGCAAGGCCGGGAGTTGCTCGTAGTCCACCAGATGGTTGACCGTGACGACGGAAATGGCGGTGATGCCGTGACGGCGCGCCGTTGCAACTCCGTTGCGGATGCGCTCGCCAAGGCCGCGCAAGCCCCGGTTCTTCTCGTGCGCGGCCATCGAATGACTGTCTAGGGACACCAGCAGCGTTGCAAGACCGGCTGCGGCGAGACGCTTGATCTTGTCCGGCAGCAGCCAGCCATTGGTGATCAGCGCAGGCTGCATGCCCTTCGCCCGGACATCGGCAATGAGGCCGTCGATTGCCGGGTGCAATAAAGGTTCGCCGCCCTGGAAATTTACATAACGGACGCCGCGGCGATGAAGGATAGGCAGAGCTTCAGCCAAACGCGCCCGGTCGACCCAGCGCCGATTGCGAACCACCCCCTTGTCATGCGCGTACGCGCAGAAGTCGCACGTCGCGTTGCAGACATTGGTGACCGAGACATCACAAATGGCCGGCACCAGCCGGCGAGCGATCCCGTCAACCCTCCTGGCCCCCATTTTGACCGCTGCGGGCGGCATATAGTTCAATACTGAGGACCCCTTGCAACCGGCTGATCTTGCCCACAAAAGCCGGGCGCTAGCGACGGGAACGCACTCTAGCATCATGCGATCCCCACCACGTTCTCAAACGCTGCCCAAGAAATGTCATCATAAAGCTTGACAGTGGCCGAAATGACACGGCCGCACCGACATTGGGGGCAGGCCTATTCGCTAGAGGTCCAATCGAAAGTGCCGCCCCTCACAGCCCAAACCAGGCTTCTCGAGTCAGAGCCTTCAGAACGCGATATCGCCGAATTGGCGAAGCGCTTTGTAGAGCCTCTGCGCGGAGAGGTGCTGTCAGCGCCGAGACGACGCAACTTGCCGAGGCCGACCCTGGTCCCGCGATCACTTGGCTTTTCTGAGACTCAAGCTCCTGCAAACGCCGAGCCGAGCCCGTCAGCCAAGGCTCAAGGCAAGCCTGGCCTACCGAGAAATGCCTTTGTTTCAGTTGTCGTGATGTTGGCCCTCGTTCCATTGGCGATGCTCTTCGTTCGGCTCTGGCAAGACACCTTGGCACCGCGCGCAGGCGATGGAGCGGCCCCTGCCGCCGGAGTAAGCGCCTCGATTGCGCCTGCCAAGACCGCTTTGGCGCCACCAGTGCAGCACGAGAAGACCCTGGAAGTCGCTCTCTCCTCGCCCGACCGCATCGAGGCCAACGCCGGCGAGGTCGTCGATTTTCCCATAGCCATTGACGCGACCGACGCGCTTCCAGCCCGCAGCATCGTCGCCATAACTGCGCTGCCCGAGGGCGCCTCATTCTCGCAAGGCCGCCCCTATGGCGTGACCGGTTGGACCCTCCGCCCCGACGAGATCGGCGACCTGCAACTCAATCTGCCGGCGCGGAGCGGCTCGACCGACATGCGGCTCGAGCTCGTTGCGGGGGATGGAACCGTGCTCGGGCAGTCCGAGACGCGCCTGAGCATCCTCCCCTCGCCCGCCCCCTCTGCGCCCGTCGCCGCGATCACCATCAATCCCTTCGAAGAGGCCGCGACGGCCGAGACCACCGGATCGATCGTGAGCGCGCCGCCCGCTCCGGAGCAAAAACCCGCGGCGTCGGCCGGAAATACGCCCGAGGTGAAGGTCAACACCGTGAAGGTCGTGACCATTCCGGCACCTGAGCCCGCTCCGGCCGCGCAGCCGGCACCACCCCCTAAGCCGGCGCGCCCGCATGACGGCGGCTATGGATTGGGCCCCGTACAAGACGAGCCGCAAGCGTCCGGCACCGAGTGGCTGGTGACCAAAGCCCCGGTGGACATGCACGCGAAGGCCGAGCAAACCTCCGAGACGGTCAAGGTCGCCGACAAAGGGCTCAAAGTTCGGGTCGTTGCGCGGGATAAGAACTGGGTCCAGGTCACCGACCCCAAGACCTCGACGACGGGATGGATCTACAACCGGTTCCTCACGCCCCCCGAGCAGGTGGAGCAATAGCTTGCCCTTGTCGCTGCTCGAAGCTTCGATGCGGCGGCAACGAGCGCTTATTTCCTTATCCAGCGCCCAGCCAATAACCCAGCAAAATCAGGGTTTGCGGGGCATGCCTTCACTTGCAATTGTGCCTCAATGCGCCCTTCACATCGGAGCGCCGGAGTGAGCGGGGTGAAAGTCGCCGCGATCGATCGGGCAGACATTTGCGTGGAAGTTCGGGGGAGTCATCGATGAACGAACAAAGCGACATTGCCGGGTTGGTTCGATCCGTTCGGGCGCGGGTGCCCATGGATGCCGCGCAGATGCTAGTGAAGGAAACGCCGGAGCGCATCGGAGCGGTTTTCGCAGAGCTGCCCCCGGTCCTGGTCGACCGCATCAAATCCTATCTGCCTCCCGAATTGCAGTCGCAGGCGTCCGAGTCTCAGGCCGAGGTTATCGAGAATACCGTGGGCGAGATCATGGACCCGGCGCTCGCCGTCCTTCCGCAAACGACGACCGTACAGCAAGCCATCGACTTTCTGCGCAGTCACCAGACCCCTCAGCAAATCACCTATCTGTATGTCACCGATGCCGAGGAGAAGCTCATCGGACTGACCGTGATCCGCGACCTGATTCTGGCGGAGCCGAACGAAACGTTGAAAGACGTGATGTTGCCAGAACCCTTCGCGCTGACGGCTGACTTGGACCTTGCCGACGCGGTCAAGGCAGCCATTCATCGGCACTATCCCGTGTATCCGGTCGTGGACCCGGACGGCCACGTGATCGGCGTGGTGCGCGGCTGGCGCCTGTTCGAGCGTCAGGCCATCGAGATCAGCGCGCAGTCGGGCCAGATGGTCGGTGTGGACAAGGAAGAGCGGCTTTATACCGGAATCTGGACGGCATTCAGAATGCGACATCCCTGGCTGCAGGTGAACCTGTTGACCGCCTTCGCGGCCGGCTTCGTCGTCAGCCTGTTCGAGGGCACCATCGCGCAGATCGTGGCGCTTGCGGCGTTCCTGCCGATCCTTGCCGGCCAGAGCGGCAACACCGGATGCCAGGCGCTTGCCATCACGCTGCGCGGCATCACGCTCGGGGACTTGGACGACTATCCCGTGCGCAAGCTGCTCGCCAAGGAGCTTGCGCTCGGCGCCATGAACGGATTGATGACGGGCATCATCGCCGGCGTGGCGATGTGGTGGAGCGCCGGCGGCAGCAGCAACGATCAGGCGGTCACCCTCGCGTTTGTCGTCCTGCTCGCCATGATCGGTGCCTGCATGGCCTCGGGCCTGTTCGGCGTGCTGGTTCCGCTGACGCTCCGGCGCTTCGGCGCCGACCCCTGCACGGCATCGAGCATCTTCCTCACCACGGGAACCGACATCGCCGGCATGGGGCTCATGCTGGTATTGGCGACCATCCTGGTGCTGCACGCGACGTAAGCCGCGCTTCATTGCCTCGCCCGAGATTGCGAGGAGCTGCACGCCGCGCGGCGCGCCCGCCTTGCCCACGAAGCTGTGATGCCGGGGTGAACGCGGCGCAACTAGAATGAGCGCGACAGGGCCAAAGGAGAGAGCATGAAACCTGCGTGCAAAACCGGCGCCGCCATCGCCACAGCCGTGGCCGCGCTCATCGCCACCGCAGCCCCTCCTTTCGGGGTGGCGTCTGCCGATCACGCCAAGGGCAAGTGCATCGGCGCCAATGCCTGCAAGGGCCAGAGCGATTGCGGCGGCAAGAACGGCTGTCCCGGCCAGAACGCTTGCAAGGGCAAGGGCTATCTCGAGCTGACCAAGGCCGCGTGCAGCAAGATCCCGGGCACCAGATTCAAGCCTGAGTAAGCCCTCTCCGCCGCGATCCTGTCACCATCACGATCGCATGCCTCCCGCGATGAGCGCGTGGCCCTCTAGAATCTGCGCCGCGCGCAGCCCATCGATGTCCGTCGACCACACTCCTTCGCCATGGCTTCCGCCAAGGATGATCCCATCGCTGCGCGAGAACATGTAGAAATCGAGCACGCCGTCGAGATAGGCGTAGGTCACTTCGGGCTGCGGCTTAAGCACGGTAAGTTGCCCCTTCACCGGCACCAGCTCGGGGTCGCCGAACAAGGCCTTGGTGCCGAGACCCGCGCAGTTGACGATGAGCGGCGCATCGAGCGACTGCACGCTGGCAAGGTCGGGAAACTTGCGCAACTCGATCGTGGCGCCGTGCTGGCGCACGTCGTCCATGAGCGCCGGCAAGAATAGGTCGGTCTCGGCGATCATGGTCTTGAACCGGCCGGCATAAGGCGACGGAAACGAATGCTCGCCCGGACCGAACGTGGTGAGCGGGAAAAGCTCGGGCGTAATCGAGAACTCCCAAGGGAGCTCAACCGGTTCCGCGCTCAGCATATAGAAGTCCATCCAGCGCACGCCGTAGCGGCTGCCAATCAGGCCTGCGAAATATTTGTAGGCAAAGCGCACCGCCTCCTGGATCAGGCCGGCAATTCCCGGCGTGTGGTGCCGATCATCGACCAGCGAGGTGACGCCGAAGGCGCCTGCGGCAACATCCGACGTCGTGTGCGGCGGCAGATCGGCGGCATAGATGGCCACGTCGAAACCGCGGTCCTGCAGCAGCCGCGCCGTGGTCAGACCGATGACGCCGCAGCCGATGATGGCGGCCTTGCGATGCGGCGTCGCGAGAGCAAGTCTCGCCGCCATATCGGCCGTTCCCCAGGACAGGGTGACGCCGCACCCGCCATGCCCATAATTGTGCACAACGATCTTGTCGCCGAGCGGCCCGCCGCCGAGCGGCTCGGCTTTAACGACGAAGCCCGACGGCCTGAACGGTCGCAACCCGGCGATCTCGCGCAAGACGAGCTCGCGCGAGACCTTGAGCCTCGGGAGCGCAATGGAAGGGTCCGCCGCTCTCGCCGTTTCGGAATGCGCAACGAGGCCCGCCGCGGCTCCCAAGCCGAGGCTCAACGCAGCGCGCCTATCAAGGTCGGTTCTGTCCAAGGGCTCCTCACGCGTCGACCGATGCTTCTAGAGCGGGATGGTGTCGCGCTTCTTGGCGACGCGCAAGCTCACCCCCTCGCCGCGCAGGCGCGCGCGAGTCGTTGTCAAAGCTTGCCCTCGGACTTGATCCGAGGGAAGCAGCCCCCCTGAGGGGGAGAGGGATAAGTTCCGCTAAGTGCCATTAGTTGCCATGGCAGACCTTTGGCGAACTGCTGGAACTCTAGGTCTGGGGCGTAACGCTTGCTGCTAGACCCCTTCGTTATTTCTTGGAGTCTGCGATCATCCAGCGGCCGCGAGCGAAGACGACGGCCGCGGCGATCATGGTGAGCGTGACGAGGTTCCCCGATTCGCCGACCCACACCGCCGCTCCGGCGCCTGTACTCGCTGGATCGAACGCGACTTGAATGATGCTGTTCCAGGACGCATGAAGCGCGATCGCCGGCCAAACGCTACCGGTCTCCAGTCGCAGCCGCGCAAACACGACGCTAAATGATGTGGCGGTAACCATCCAGAGCGAAGCCGAGAGCGCCGGCGACGGACCGGCAAGGTACACGCCTCCCAAAATGAGCGGCACGTGCCAGGCACCCCAGATGATGCCGCTCGCCAGCACAGGTCTGGGAACGCCGGCATCGATCAACCGGGTGAGCATGTACCCTCGCCAGCCGATCTCTTCGCCCGCGGCGGTACGGACGCTCAATATGGTCACGATGGTCGCCGCTACGACGAGGTTGATCAGGAAGACCTCGACCGGCGGAGCATCGTCCCCAACGAACTGCGCGGCCAACGGGATGGGCTGCGGACTGAATCGGACAAGGCCGGTCACCCACGCGATGCCATACGAAATCAGCCCAAAAATAATCGGAAAGATCAGCGCCAGCATCAGCGCCTTCCAGCCGCGGCGCCCTCCAATGCGGAACGACACGTCCGCGAACCCTTCGCGAAGGATAAGACGTGCAGCCACGGATGCGGCGGCCGGAGTCCACATCAGGGCCCAGAACCACGACAGATTGTCGAGGATCATAAGCGTCTCGAATGCCACCGAGAGGGGGACAAGGAAGGCGAAGTAGATGGCAAGCCCGCGGCGCGCCTGGAGGCGGATGTCGCGTTCACCAGCAGGCAGCGACTGACTGCTCACGCCGGAACGCCCTTCTTCCCCCATACATTGGATTCTATGTCTTGCCGATGTCGATCATAGTCCAAGCGGCCGCGCGTGAGGATGATGAGCAGCACCGCCACCGCCCCAAAACCGACCACGAAGGGCAGGAGACTATCGGCCACGATGGGAGCGCGAAAAAGCTGATTTATAAAGAACGCGTCGTTTGACGCGTGCACAAGGATGACAATGAGCAGGCTGCCTTTGGTGTTGTTGAAAACCCACGTATAGACAATGGTCAGAGCGATATCGGCCAACACGAACCAAACGATATCGAGGGCAGTGTCTTTGGGCGTGCCCCATTCCGGCATCCAGAAGTAAGGCAGATGCCAGAACGCCCAGAGCAGCCCCAAGATGAGGCTCCCAACGAGAGGCCCTTGAGTCCGCTGGAGCCGTGGCAACGCGAAGCCGCGCCAGCCGATCTCTTCGCCCAGCGGGCCGCCGATGATGAGCGAGACAACAAAGCTGAAGGGATAGGTCAGCAGCAACGAAGACGCCGGCGCTTGCCAGGATGCTAGCACTCCCGGCAGGACCAGTGCGCCGAGCACCGTGATTGCGGGGATGCCGACAAGGGCGAACAGATACCACCAAACTCCCACCCGCCACAGCACGATCCTACGCAGCAAACGGCGTATTCCCGCGCTCCCTTGGGTTACGCCGGTCATGATGAAAGCCGCCAAACATGGGCCCGCAAAGGGCGCGAGGGCAGCAGACACCGGGAAGGGTATCGGCCAATTGAACGGTAAGAGCCCGGCACCACCAGCGGAGCGCAGATAGGGCAGCACTACGAGCCAGGAACCGGCATAGGCGATGACGAAGTAGAAGATTAGCGGATAGCGGGCGATGACGCCTTTGCCGCGAGGGGGCGATTGGCTGCGAACATTGTCGGCGAACACTTCCTCTTGGGACGAGGTGTCAGCACCGCCCTTGCCGCTTTCAGTATTTTCCTTCGCCTGCATGGTTCAGGTCTCGCGCACTCATTCGATTGTTGCCGAATAAGACGGTAATGGTCGGCTGGCCGCCTTGCGAACTCCACGCCGACGAGTGTGATGAACTGAGCGCGCCTCACAGGTCTTACTCTAATACCAAGGGCCGCAGAATAAGCTAAGCTATGCCCTCTCGTCTTGAGCGAGAAGGCGTGGTTCAGCGCCTCGCCGTGCCGGCACGCGAGGTCATCTCAAAGCTTGCCATCGGACTTGATCCGAGGGAGCAGCCCCCTGGGGGGGATGGCACGCCGAAAAGCGCAAACCTATGGTGTCCGCTCTTTGGAAGAGCGGTGGGCGCCTCTCGGCGCGCCAATCTCGGCGTCTCCTCGAACGGTTCGGCACCGGGCCTCGCTTTCCGTTGCCGGCGCTTTCTGACGCATCGGCCTCAGGCTGCGGTTCGTGGCGCGGGACAAGAACCGGGTGCAGCTGACTCATCGCAAGACCTCGACGAAGGAGTCGATCTAAATCGCTTCCTCACCCCGACCGAGCTCTTCGTGACCAGCCACCCCTACTCGCGCAATTGTGTTTCGGGGCGACACGCCCGCATAAACTCCATGCCCAGGTCTGAGAAGCCATAAACGCGCAGGAGTAGTTTGCCGCGATCATGGGAGAGCATGATGACATCCCCATATTCTTCGATGAGCTTTAGAGAAAGACAGACATCGAGCGCCGCTGCATATTCGTCCATAAGTGGCGAACTCCTATGCTCCATACCCTGGGACAAAAACACGTCCATGTAGAACAAGCAGCCATTTTGCTCAGCGTACTCGATGGAGCTTTCGGCCATCCTAATGCACAACTCATCGGCCGCTTGGGAATCGATATCCGTCTCTGCGCGCGCAACTGAACTTTCATAGAACCCATGAGCAAATCCCAGGACCCTATGCGTGATTTCAACACTCGGCGGCTGGAACTTCTGCCTTCCAACAGGCGCGCTCCCTCCTCTCCTAATTTGCTCATTAGGTCCACAAGGAAGGGCCTGATTGGAATTTCCGTTGCTCCGGATACCAATAGATCTGCCCACCAAGCGATCAGCGGCGACTCTGGTTCCTCGAGAGATGCTTTCTCAAGCGCGGGAACGATAATCTTTGCTGGTAAATATTGCTGACCGACCTTGCCCCGCATTCTGAGGCGTACATTACTTGCCAACTTTTCAAGCGCTGCTTCCTGTTGAATCCTCAATTGGTCGCGCCGATATCTAAGAGCGTCACCTTTCAACCCAGCCCATTCTGTGAGGGGAGAGATCAAGTCCAGCCACGCTCCTGACCTCGCGCGGGTCACATCCTCAGGAATCTCCTGAGTGACCTTTTTGCTGATTTCGTACGAGACTTTCGCACCCACGCCGACATCGACGTTCAGACCGGAACTTTTCCTCGTCGTCAGGAGACGTCATAGCTACAGCGGGATGTTGTCGTGCTTCTTCCAGGGATTCTCGAGCGTCTTGTTGCGCAGCATCTGTAGCGCACGCGCCACGCGCCTCCGCGTCGAATGCGGCATGATCACCTCGTCGATATAGCCGCGCTCTGCCGCCACGAACGGATTGGCGAAGCGCGCCTGATAATCGTCGATGCGCTTCTTGATCTTGGCGGGGTCGCCGAGCTCGGCGCGGTAGAGGATCTCGACCGCGCCCTTGGCCCCCATCACCGCGATCTCTGCCGAAGGCCAGGCATAGTTGATGTCGCCCCTGATGTGCTTCGAGCTCATGACGTCGTAGGCGCCGCCATAGGCCTTGCGGGTGATGACGGTGACTTTCGGCACCGTCGCCTCGGTGAAGGCGAACAGGAGCTTGGCGCCATGCTTGATCAGCCCGCCATATTCCTGCGCCGTGCCCGGCAGGAACCCTGGCACATCGACGAAGGTCACGATCGGAATGTTGAAACAGTCGCAGAAGCGCACGAAGCGCGCCCCTTTCCGCGATGCATCGCTGTCGAGCACGCCGGCGAGCACCATGGGCTGATTGGCGACGACGCCGACGGTGCGGCCCTCGATGCGGGCAAAGCCGGTGACAATGTTGCGGGCGAAGGTCTCCTGGATCTCGAAGAAATCGCCTTCGTCGACGATTTTATGGATCAGCTCCTTGATGTCGTAAGGCTTGTTGGGGTTGTTAGGGATCAGCGTGTCGAGCGACGGCTCGTCGCGGTCCCATGGGTCGCGCGTCGGAAGCTCGGGCACGCCCGCGAAATTGTTGGCGGGGAGGAAATCCATCAGCCGACGCATCTGCAACAGCGTCTCGACATCGTTGTCATAGGCGCCGTCGGCGATCGACGACTTGGTGGTGTGCACGATGGCGCCGCCGAGCTGCTCCGCCGTCACCTCCTCCTTGGTGACGGTCTTCACGACGTCGGGACCTGTAACGAACATGTAGCTCGTATCCTTCACCATGAAGATGAAGTCGGTCATGGCCGGCGAATAGACGTCGCCGCCCGCGCACGGGCCCATGATCACGCTGATCTGCGGGATGACGCCTGAGGCGAGCACGTTGCGCAGGAACACCTCGCCATAGCCGCCGAGCGCAGCAACGCCTTCTTGGATGCGCGCCCCGCCCGCGTCGAACAGGCCGATGATGGGCGCGCGGTTCTTGATCGCCATGTCCTGGATCTTGATCATCTTGTTGGCGTGGGCTTCCGACAGCGACCCGCCGAACACGGTGAAGTCCTTGGCGAACACGTAAGTGACGCGGCCGTTGATGGTGCCCCAGCCGGTGACCACGCCGTCGCCCGGCACGCGCGTCTTCTCCATGCCGAAATCGATGCAGCGGTGCTCGACATACATGTCGAACTCCTCGAAGGAGT
>JBLMXO010000328.1:0-2979 GCA_050257815.1 Actinomycetota bacterium | reverse complement strand
TTACTCGATGATCGCCGCCACCACGCCGGCGCCGACGGTGCGGCCGCCCTCGCGGATGGCGAAACGGAGCTTCTCCTCCATGGCGATCGGCACGATCAGCTCGACCGTCATGGCGATGTTGTCGCCCGGCATCACCATCTCGGTGCCTTCCGGCAGATGCACGACGCCAGTGACGTCGGTGGTGCGGAAGTAGAACTGCGGACGGTAATTGCCGAAGAACGGCGTGTGACGGCCGCCCTCCTCCTTGGTGAGGATGTAGGCCTCGGCCTTGAACTTGGTGTGGGGCGTGATCGAGCCAGGCTTCGCCAGCACCTGGCCACGCTCCACGCCCTCACGATCGACACCGCGCAGCAGGCAGCCCACATTGTCGCCCGCCTCGCCCTGGTCAAGCAGCTTGCGGAACATTTCGACGCCCGTGACGGTAGTCTTGCTCGTCGGCTTGATGCCTACGATCTCGACCTCTTCGCCGACCTTGATGATACCGCGCTCGATGCGGCCCGTGACCACCGTGCCGCGGCCCGAGATCGAGAACACGTCCTCGATCGGCATCAGGAAGGGCTTGTCCTTCGGACGGTCGGGCTGCGGGATGTAGTCATCGACCGCCTTCATCAGCTCCTTGATCGAGTTCTTGCCCATCTCGTCGTCGCGGCCCTCGAGCGCTGCAAGCGCCGAGCCCTTGACGATCGGAATCTCGTCGCCGGGGAACTCGTACTTCGACAGGAGCTCGCGGACCTCGAGCTCGACGAGGTCGAGCAGCTCGGGATCGTCGACCATGTCCACCTTGTTCAGATAGACGACGAGCGCCGGCACGCCGACCTGGCGGGCGAGCAGGATGTGCTCGCGCGTCTGCGGCATGGGACCGTCAGCGGCCGAGACCACGAGGATGGCGCCGTCCATCTGCGCAGCACCCGTGATCATGTTCTTCACGTAGTCCGCATGGCCGGGGCAGTCGACATGCGCGTAATGGCGCTTATCGGTCTCGTACTCTACGTGCGCGGTTGAAATGGTGATGCCGCGCGCCTTCTCCTCGGGAGCCTTATCGATCTGGTCATAGGCGGTGAATTGCGCCTTACCCTCTTCGGCCAGCACCTTGGTGATGGCCGCGGTCAGAGTCGTCTTGCCGTGATCGACGTGACCGATGGTCCCGATGTTGCAGTGCGGCTTCGTCCGCTGGAATTTTTCCTTAGCCATCTTGGCTCTCCATCCTTCAACAAGACAACAAACTGATGCCAGCGGCCACGACGGCCGCAGGCGCCTCTAGGCGAATTTCGCCTTGACCTCCTCGGCGACGCCTTGCGGCGCCTGCGCGTAGTGATCGAACTGCATGGTGAACTGCGCCCGACCCTGGCTCATCGAGCGCAGGTTGTTCACATAGCCGAACATGTTAGCGAGCGGCACCATGGCACTGATGACCGAGGCATTGCCGCGCGTCTCCTGCCCGCGCACCTGACCGCGCCGGCTGGTGAGGTCGCCGATGATGCCGCCCACATAGTCTTCGGGCGTCACCACTTCGACCTTCATGATCGGCTCGAGCAGCTTCGGTCCCGCCTTGAGCGCTCCTTCGCGGAAGGCCGCGCGCGAGGCGATCTCGAACGCCATCACGCTCGAATCGACATCGTGATAGGCGCCGTCCGTCAGCGTCACTTTGACGTCGAGCATAGGGAAGCCCGCGAGCACACCCGACTCGACCACGCTCTGCACGCCCTTGGCGACGCCCGGGATGTATTCCTTCGGCACGTTGCCGCCGACCACCTTATTCTCGAACTCGAAGCCCTTGCCGGCCTCGTTCGGCTCGATTGTCATCTTGACGCGAGCGAACTGGCCCGAGCCACCGGTCTGCTTCTTGTGGGTGTAATCGACATCGGCGCGCTTGGAGACGGTCTCGCGGAACGCCACCTGGGGCGCGCCCACATTGGCCTCGACCTTGAACTCGCGCCGCATGCGATCGACGATGATGTCGAGGTGAAGCTCGCCCATGCCCTTGATGATGGTCTGGCCCGACTCGTGATCGACCGAAACACGGAAGGACGGGTCCTCCTGCGCGAGGCGATTGAGGGCCACGCCGAGCTTCTCCTGGTCGCCCTTGGTTTTGGGCTCGACCGCGACCTCGATAACCGGATCGGGGAACTCCATGCGCTCGAGGATCACGGGCTTGGCCGGATCGCACAGCGTATCGCCGGTGGTCACGTCCTTGAGGCCCGCAAGCGCAACGATGTCGCCGGTGAAGGCCTCCTTGATATCCTCGCGGTGATTGGCGTGCATCAGCAGCATGCGCCCGATGCGCTCCTTCTTGTCCTTCACCGTGTTCACCAGCGTGGTACCGGAGTCGACCTTGCCGGAATAGATGCGGCAGAAGGTGAGCGAGCCCACGAAGGGATCGTTCATGATCTTGAAGGCGAGCATCGAGAGCGGTGCGTCGTCCTTGGGGTCGCGCGTGGTCGGCTCTCCCGATTTGACGTCAATGCCCTCGACCGGGGGCACGTCGAGCGGCGACGGGAGATAATCAACCACTGCATCGAGCAGCGGCTGCACGCCCTTGTTCTTGAAGGCAGAGCCGCACAGGATCGGCACGAACTGGCTGGTGACGGTGCCCTTGCGCACAAGCGCCTTGAGTTGCGCCTGATCGGGCTCCTTGCCCTCGAGATAGGCCTCGGTCGCGGCCTCATCGACCTCGACCGCCGTCTCGACCAGCATCTCGCGATATTGCTTCGCCTGATCGACGAGATCAGCCGGAATCTCCTCGTCATGGAATTTGGCGCCGAGCGACTCGTCGTCCCACACGACTGCCTTCATGCGGATGAGATCGATGATGCCGGAGAAGCTCGACTCCACGCCGAGCGGGAGCTGCAGCACGAGCGGCTTAGCGCCGAGGCGATCCTTGATCATCTGCACCGAGAGGAAGAAATCGGCGCCGATCTTGTCCATCTTGTTGACGAAGATCATGCGCGGCACGCCATATTTGTCGGCTTGCCGCCATAC
>JBLMXO010000327.1:0-2869 GCA_050257815.1 Actinomycetota bacterium | reverse complement strand
CCTCATGTTGGCGCTCCAATGAGAATCAAACTGTGCTCACCAAGTTTTGATGCATGGTTCCTCATTTCACGAGGCGGAACAAGCTGGTAAATCTGACGTTCAAAGTGCTTAGCGAAATTGGCCCGGATCTCCCGGGCTTTTTTCACCAGAGCCCGACCGGGAGCCGATCAATGAGCCTGAGCACTGTCCTCGCCGCCTCACACGAAGCGAATTTCCCCTCGCTCAGGGACCGCCTGATAGAGACGCGGGTGCTTTCGACCGAGCTTGCGGCACCATTGAATGACGAGGATCAGGTCGTGCAGGCGATGGACGATGCGAGCCCGACCAAATGGCATCTCGCGCACACCACGTGGTTCTTCGAGGCGTTCGTGCTGAAGCGCTTCGTACCGGGCTACCGCGTGTTCGACGATCGCTTCGAATATTGCTTCAACTCTTATTACGAGAGCGTCGGACCGCGTCATCCACGCCCCAAGCGCGGTCTTCTCACGCGACCTTCGGGGGATGAGGTGCGCGCCTATCGCACCTTCGTCGACGAGGCGCTCGGGGGCCTGTTCGATGATGACCTCGCTCCTGAGGCCGCGACGCTTGTCGAGCTCGGCATCAATCACGAGCAGCAGCATCAGGAACTTCTGCTCACCGATATTCTTGCCCTGTTCGCTGCCGAGCCGCTCAAGCCGGCTTATCGCCCAGCGAGCCCTGGCATCGCAGTGGGCGAAGCAGTGCCGCTCGCGTTCGTGCCGTTCGACGGCGGTATCTTCGCTGTCGGCCATGACGGCGATGGCTTCGCCTATGACAACGAATGGCCGGCGCATGAGGAGCTGATTCGCCCGTTCAAGCTCGCCTCGCGCCTCGTCACCAACGCAGAGTGGATCGAGTTCATCGAGGATAGCGGCTACGAGACGCCGACTTTGTGGCTCGCCGACGGCTGGAACACGGTCCGCACGCAAGGTTGGCAGGGGCCGCTCTATTTCGAAGAAGGCGACGGCGGCTATCTGCAGATGAGCCTCTTGGGCTTCCGCCCGGTCGATCCCGCCTCGCCCGTCACCCATGTCAGCTATTACGAGGCCGACGCTTTCGCCCGCTGGGCGGGATACAGGCTTCCCTCCGAGTTCGAGTGGGAGGTCGCGGCGGGAAGCGTGCCTCTCGAGGGGCGTACCCTTGGCAAGGGTCATTTGCGCGCCATGCCGGCAAAAGATGGATCGGGGCTCGAGCAAATGTTCGGCGATCTCTGGGAATGGACGGGAAGCGCCTACCTCCCCTACCCGGGCTTCAAGGCCGCAGCCGGTGCCGTCGGAGAGTACAACGGCAAGTTCATGTGCAATCAGTTCGTGCTGCGCGGCGGCTCGTGCGCGACACCCGAGGGCCACGTCCGGCGCACCTATCGCAACTTCTTCTATCCGCATCAGCGCTGGCAGTTTATGGGCATGCGCCTGGCCAGTGATGCATGATGGAAGGTGACGTCTCGCTTCAGCTCCTCGACGGTCTGGCCGTCCCCACGGAGAGCGTGCCGGCCAAGCGCGCACCCGAGGCGAACGACTTTGCCGAGGCGGTGCTTGCGGGCTTCTCCAGTCCTCAGCGCTCCATTCCCTGCCGCTTCTTCTATGACGCGGCCGGCTCCGAGCTGTTCGAGGAGATCGCCAAGCTCGAGGAGTATTATCCGACCCGGGTTGAGGCGTCGTTGCTCAAGGCTCATGGTGCCGAGATCGCGGAGCTCGCCGGTCCGTCCCGCGTGCTGATCGAGTTCGGCTCGGGATCCTCCCGCAAGACTAGCCTGCTCATCGGCGCGCTCGGCAGAATCCCCGCCTATATTCCCATCGATATTGCCGCCGAGAGCCTCAAGGAGGCAGCCGCGTGGCTCTCAGAGCAGCATCCCGGCCTCACCATCGTCCCGCAGATCGCCGACTTCACCAGGACGCGGACGCTTCCTCAAATCGCGCGGCGCAAGAAGAGGCTCGGCTTCTTCTCCGGCTCGACCATCGGCAACCTGACACATAAGGAGGCGCGCGCCTTCCTTGCCAACGCCGCGCGGCTCTTGGGCAAGGCGAGTGCCTTCCTCATCGGCGTCGACCTCAACAAGCCCGACTCAATCCTGATCCCGGCCTATAACGACGCCAAGGGTGTGACCGCCGCCTTCAACCTCAACCTGCTCGCTCGCATCAATCGCGAGCTTGACGGGGACATCAACATTTCCCGTTTCGCGCATGACGCGGTCTACAACGAGAGAGACGGCCGGATCGAGATGTATCTCGTCAGTCTTTGCCGGCAGACGGTGCATGTCGTGGGCCGCGCCTTCACCTTCGCCGAAGGCGAGCGCATCCACACCGAGAACTCCCATAAATATACGGTCGGTGAGTTTCAGGCGCTTGCCAGCGCCTCAGGCTGGCACCCAGTAGGGGCCTGGGTCGATCCCGATCAGCTCTTCAGCCTGCATCTCTTGCAGCACCATGATCGATAGTGCTGCGTGCGCTCGTTTCGCCTGCTACTCGGCGAAGATCGGCAGCATGCGGTCGCGCATCAAATGCACCGCCTCGTTGATGGTGCGCACATTGGTGCGCGGTTCGAGACATTTGATGCCGCGTTCGAGCACGGCACGCACGTCTGCCTGCGTCAGAATCTTCTTTTCGACCAAATGTTCGAGAAGTGCGAGCGTGGTCACGCCGTTGGCGACGGCGATAGCCTGGTCGCTGCAGCCTAGAAAGCTCATCATGGCTTTCCTCCATCTCCTCCCAGAGACCCATCTTCTTATTCCTCTTTATAGTCCTTTTGTCCGCAGCTTGGGATCGGCTTCGGCTTGCCAGGCCGCCGGGCATTCGGCATTCTCGCCGCCCGCGCGAACGACGAGGAGTTACGCCCCGTGCCTGATCTTCCC
>JBLMXO010000326.1:0-6908 GCA_050257815.1 Actinomycetota bacterium | reverse complement strand
CGCTCTTCGATAAGCAGCTTGAATTCGCTAGGCTGATCGGCATCAGGCGCTTGGCCGTCTAGCCGTGTGGCAAAATCAATACGTCCGGTGGGCACCCAGTCCCGCTTGACGACGCCTATCGATGGTCGATTCCTCCAACTTGTTGTCCAACTGCTTGGGCTAGTCATGTACGCAAGCACGTGAGCCATCGCTTTGCTCCTCTGTCGGCGGTATTCGGTATTGTGCGGGCGGAACTCTCCCGATCCTTCAACACCGACAAAGCAAGCTAGTTCCGGTCAGGGGGATAGCGGGCCAGAAGTACCTGAGTGAACTGGGCGCCGCCGCCCCTGGCGCGGCACGAGAACTCGCTTTGCGAGCAGTGGCGGTTTCTGAATGCTCGCCAAGTCTATACATCGGCACCATAGGCACGAGATTTTTCAGACCGGTAGGCATCTATCTACCTCAATTCCTCAAGTGCTAGTCAGCTACAATCACAGCCGCGGGTTTGAGCCGACGGCAAGTCGACAAACGATCCTACACTAGGCCGAACCATGACTGATCACCTGCAGAACGCGTTACTCTAGGCGTATTGGATTATCGACGCTATGCCCGGCCAATCGTCGAACATCGACCGTTTGAAAGAAGCTATCACCGATGCAATACTAAACGGCAAAACTGCACGCATGGAGCATACGCTCGATGAAGCAGAAATTGCGATCGGATCTGCGTTGTCATCAGTGGTCATGTTTTGAAGAAATGCCGCGTTGATGAATTGAGTGTCGGGCCGTGCTGGCACCCCGCCAGTTTCGCCAGAGACCGCCCGAGAGGGGCCGGGCCGAACGGGCAAAGATCGCCCGCCTCCGATCGGGCCAGAAAATTCCTGAGTGCTCATCCGGCGGGGACGGCGCGGCCCGTGCGAGGCTGAATCCCGAGCGCGGTTGCTCCTTGCCGCGCGGTCTCACCTTTGTGCTGGACAACGCAAGAGGCCGTGCGGGGTCTAGACGCACGGCCTCCCGGGACCGGCCTATGGACGTCTGAGGGTATTGCACCACGGAGGCCACCCTCGACCCGGTCGGGCGGTCAACGCTGCTGGCCGAGATCCGGTTTCAGTGATCAATGCTATCGGCCCGGCAGCACGTTAGGCGTTGTCTGAAGCCAATTCCTGCGTCTCGCGGTGAGCCCTCTCAGTCGACGCCTCTGTTACGGGCAGCTGCAGAACCGTCGCCCTCTGGCCCTCGATCAGCTTGGTCACGAGCACGATTTCGCCGTCGGGGAACTCCAGCGCATCGTGGTGCCTGTGCGGCTGGTCTACGTCGACCTGCCGAAAGCGCGCGACCTTCTGCTTGATACTGCGCCTGCGGAAGAGCGGAAATCTCGGCTCGCTCTCGACGTCGCTCTCGAAAGCGACCTCGGTCCCTGGCAGCAGGCAGACCGCCACGCCCGGCTCGTTCGAAGTGGCAAAGCCCCGGGTGATAGACGCCGGAAAGCGCGTGGAGATCAACTCGTCGCCGACGCGGGCCGGCCGAGACGCGACTTCGTGGAGGCTATAATCACACATCGGCATACTCCTCTCGTTCGTGAACGACCGCCATGATCGTTCCATGAGAAGGCAAATCTTTCGTCGGCCCCGAAGCAGGTCGGCCGCGTGACTGACTGAGGCGATCGGCGGAAGGCACGACGACGCGCTTAGGCCACGTGTTTCCAGTCCATAACGGCGGCAACCCAACAATGTTCATCTTGATCAAGGCGTAAGCGATACGGGGTCCAGCCGCTCTCGCGAAGACGGATCGAGACGTCGGCGGCGTCGGCCGATGCGAGGACGCTGAACCCCGCATTGACGCGCCCTGTACAGTTTCAACGAAGACGTGGCGATGATGCAGCATGGGCTACTGACTGATTTCGCGCGGGTTCCATGGGGTCGTTTGGTTTCAGAGGCGGGCGCGGGATGTCCGAACTCTTTTGGCCACGTCTAAAGGGCCAGAAAAGCATCGGGCGTTGATCTCGGCATCGTCACAGTCTGTCGGCGGCTGTGCATTTGTCTCAAAAGCTTCGGCTAGCCGAGTGAGAGCTTCAGCATGAAAGGGATCGGTGCTCTCAACTGCAGCGCGGCGGCAAAACTCAGCTTGGCTGAGAAGGTATTGTCGAGCCGTCATGGCATTTTTTCGTTTCTTATTTTGACCGCGCCTATAACGCGGACCGTTTCGATTCGTTCCAGAAGCTTCGGCAGGGGGCGGAATGTGGCTTCGACGCTCTGCCCCGCCGGTCGCAAACTGAAACTTTTCGGTCACTCCGATGTTCCTTAAACGCGCTCGATTCGCGCGAGTATAGGCCGGAGCCGAACATGCGGCTTCAAGTCTTCACATCACTGGAGGACGGCAAGGGGTTCTATTCCGGAGAACCTCCATGGTCCCTGGGCGACTCTATCTACCTTGCGGCAGCGATATTCGCCCTCTTGCTCGCGGCGATTGCGACGGTGGCGAGCCTCTATGGCGTGAGCGAGAGTGAGCCGGTTTTGCCGCTGGACGCTCTTTTTCTGGCAGCCATTATTTGGCTTATTGGCTATATCTGCCGCCGGGTACTGAAAGGCCTTTGATCGGCGTGACCTATGCACCGCGATTCGGCCCTTCCTTTCTGTTTGGCTGTGCGCTTCGCACGATAAGTTCAGACGAATGTGTGCAAAAAGATAATTCCAGCGACAGAGCGCCAAAAATTGGCTGACCGATCAATATGCTCGCACAACCAAGATGACCAAACAGCCTCGCGATGAGGAAGAAGCGTCGACCCCCACGGCCCGCCAAGCGAGACCGCCGACAAGCAATTTCATCTGCGCGTTGACGGACAGAGCAAGCGATCGTTTGCTTCGCTCGAAGAAGCCACAACCGTGGGCCATAAGATCAAGAAGAGCTACCCGGTCGTGGTCGTGAGCGTCTTGGACGCCGAGGACGGGAGCACTCACGCCGTCGAGGAAGGTTGAAAGCGATCTCAGTCGAGTGAATTCTGGCACACTTTGCCGAACCGATGGCATCTTTAGCCATTAATAACCATGTTGGCTTAGCATAACCGAGCGTTCTGGTTTCGAGTCACGCGGTCAGAGCCTCGGCCTTCGGACAAACCGGTCGAGGCTCTTTCCGCTTTTGACGCTTGGATTGCTTGCCGCGTTTAGAACCGAATGCGTGCCGATCGCCCAAGGACCATTAGGGCCGATACTCACCGTCTTGCGCGCGCATCAATTCCTGCGACCTAGAGTTCGATCGGGTTCGCAAAGCAGCATGCTTAAAGTTGTCCAAAAAACAGCCCCGCCACGGGCAGAGCTGTCTAAGTTTTCAACCAGAAAGGACTATCAGCATCGCACAAACGCTTTAATGCAGCATAAGAAAACAAACTAAAATGCTACATTATGGCACGCGCCGCTACCGGCCACCCCAGCGACCGCCGGCGGGCCTCCCCGCTTAACCCATCTCGGGCGATGACGGGCGATGGTCCGGCGCAGCTAAGAACCAGGCTCAGCGCGTGCTCCCCGCGTAATCGCGATGACCAGCGCCTCGCGCACGTCGAGCAGGTCCCAGAGCGCGTTCATGCGGCCCACGCGGTCCTCGGCCAGCACCTCGCTCGGCAGCATGACCGCCGCGACGTCGAGGCCGAAGACCTCCATGCGAACGACGCCGTCGGCGGTTTCGCTCGCCGCGTCGCCGTCGAAGTCGGCGATGAACTGCTTGAGGCTGAGCATTGGGGACGTCCTTGGTTGGGCTGCGAGCTAATTATTGGACGCATCCGGCCTGCCGGCCGACCGGCCGACCAAAGCCCGCCCGCCCCGTTTCCCCAGAGACCGCCGGAGAGGGCGCCAGGCCGCCCGGGCCATGGTCGCCGCCGCATCGCCGGCCAGAACGCCCTGGACGATGATCTGGAGGGCGCTGGACTGGGTCCGGGGCGGAGGGCGGCCAATCAAGTTTGCGCCCGGTCGGGCGAGGCCCACCATCGAAACAGATTCGGACAACGGCCCCGTACAGCGGCGCAACGCGCCGGTCCTGCCGTAAACTGGTGATGATGTGAAGGCACAGCTCAAAACATCGGATCGAGAAGTCTTGGCGGGACTCGTCGAGCGCGTCACCTACCACAACGAAGAGAACGGCTTTTGCGTTCTGCGCACAAAAGTGCGGGGTCAACGTGAATTTGTCACCGTGGTGGGGCATGCCGCCGCCGTCTCTGCCGGCGAGTGGATCACCGCTTCTGGCGAGTGGGTCAATGATCGTGTCCACGGCCAACAGTTCAAAGCGCAGTTCCTGCGCACTTCACCCCCGACGTCGACCGAAGGCATCGAGAAATACCTCTCCTCCGGCATGATACGCGGCGTCGGCCCCGTCTACGCCAAGAAGCTTGTCCGAGCTTTCGGCGACAAGGTGTTTGACGTCATCGAAGGGACGCCGGACCGGCTGCGCGAGGTTGACGGCATAGGCCGTGTTCGCGCTGCCAATATTCTCACCGCCTGGGCTGAGCAAAAGGCGGTCCGGGAAATCATGGTCTTCCTGCACAGCCACGGGGTCGGCACTGCGCGAGCGGTACGGATCTTCAAGACCTACGGGGCGGATGCCGTCCAGGTGATGAGCGAGAACCCGTATCGGTTGGCGCGCGATATCCGCGGCATTGGCTTCAAGACCGCCGACGCGATCGCGATGAAGCTCGGGATCGAGAAGACCTCGACGGTGCGGGTTCGCGCCGGGATCTCCTACGCGCTGGGGGAAGCAATGAATGAGGGCCACTGCGGCCTGCCGACAGACGAATTGGTCCCTCTGTCCGAGATGCTGCTGGAGGTTCCTGGGGAACTGGTCCGTACTGCGCTCGAGCTCGAGCTACGGGAGGGGACGGTAATCGCCGATGCTGTTGGCGAAACGCCCTGCATATTCCTGGCGGGACTGCATCGGGCAGAGCGCACCATAGGCGAGCGCCTGGTCCAGCTCGTGAACGGTGCGCTGCCCTGGTCCCGAATCGAGCCGGAGAAGGCGTTGCCCTGGGTCGAGGAGCGGATCGGGCTTAAGCTCGCCCCTAGCCAATGCGCCGCGGTCAGGCTCGCGCTGGCCTCCAAGGTGTTGGTCATCACTGGCGGTCCAGGCGTCGGCAAGACCACCATCGTCAAAGCCATTCTGCGCATTCTGTCAGCCAAGGGGATGAAGTTGCTCCTGAGCGCGCCGACGGGCCGCGCCGCCAAGCGAATGAGCGAGGCCGCTGGCTTCCAGGCTAAGACTATCCATCGGCTATTGGAGGTGGACCCCAAGAGCGGCGGCTTCAAGCGCGGAGAAGATAACCCGCTCGACTGCGGCCTCCTAGTTGTCGACGAGGCCTCCATGGTCGACGTCATGCTGATGCAGGCTCTATTGAAGGCGGTACCGAACGAGGCTGCACTCTTGGTCGTGGGTGACATTGACCAGCTGCCGTCGGTGGGCCCTGGCCAAGTGCTGGGCGACGTCATCACATCGGGAGCCGTTCCGGTGGTGCGGCTCACGGAGGTGTTTCGGCAGGCCGCAAGAAGTCGCATCATCACCAGCGCACACCGCATCAACCAGGGCTCGATGCCCGACCTCGGCGCGTCCGGAGACGAGAGCGATTTTTACTTCGTGCAAGCGGAGGAGCCCGAAACGACCGTCTCGCGCATCATTGAGCTCGTGAAGACGCGCATCCCGCGACGGTTCGGTCTCGACCCCATCCGGGACATTCAGGTGCTCTGCCCGATGAACCGCGGCGGCGTAGGAGCACGATCATTGAACATCGAGTTGCAAGCCGCGCTTAACCCGGCCGGAGAGCGCAAAGTCGAGCGATTCGGGTGGACCTTCGCCCGAAGCGATAAGGTCATGCAGATCGAGAACGATTACGACAAGGAGGTCTACAACGGCGACATCGGCTACATCGAGCACGTCGATCCGGAGTCTGGCGAAATCGTCGTCCGATTCGACGGCAGACCGGTGACCTTCGAGTTCGGCGAGCTCGATGCGCTGGTGCCAGCCTACGCCGTAACAATCCATAAGAGCCAGGGTTCGGAATATCCCGCCGTCATCATTCCGATCATGACCCAGCATTACGCCATGTTGCAACGAAACCTCCTTTACACCGGCGTCACGCGCGGAAAGCGCCTGGTCGTGCTGGTAGGGCAGAAGAAGGCCGTGGCGATCGCAGTGCGTAACGGCTCCGGTCGGCGGCGCTGGTCGAAACTGAGTGAGTGGTTACGCTCCAGTGCGCTCCTCTCGCCCCCGATTGTGCTTACGGGCTGAACCCATGCAAAAGAACGAGCGTGGAGCCAGGCGGGTCTGAGCGATCGAGGCAGAAAGCGTACTGGCCATCACGCCGCGCTCAATCTAATCGCGCCCATCAGCGCGCGCACGGCTCGGCGACCCGAAGTGCGGCCGCGCTTGAGCTCCTTGGCCACCGCGAGGATCGCGTTCCAGACCGCCGGGATATCGACCGGCTCCTGCGCGAACGCAATCGCCCTATCGATCGTCTCCGCGACTTGATCGGTCGTCATCCCGCATATGAGGCAAAACCTGATCGCGGCGGTCCGATCACCTTCAGCGGCGTAGCCGTGCCAAACATCCTCGAAGGGACGACCGGTCAGTTTCGCCTCGGCCACGGGACCGAGGACACCGTCGAAGCAGCGGGCCCGGGCCCACAGGTCCACGTCGACGCTGATCGACGGCCTCATCGGGGCCGTCAAGGCGGGCGAGCTCGACGACATGCATCCGCATTGATGGTTGACGCGGCGCGCCCGTCGTGTTCGAGAAGGGCAAGGCCGGCATCGCGGTGGCGTCGAGGGACAAGCTGCCGGCGGCCGGTGCGGGCCGGCGTTCGGGAGGGCGGTCGTTACTTTCTGCGAGGTGGTGATGGTAGTCGTCGCTCGGTTATCGGCGGCGACGTAAGGCAGGCCGAGTTTGTCAAGCTCCACC
>JBLMXO010000325.1:0-4634 GCA_050257815.1 Actinomycetota bacterium | reverse complement strand
ATTGGGCGCTCGCTTGCGGCTGCCGGGCTCTGGACCCTCCTCAAGCTCAAAGCCTTCGCCCGCGGCGCGGTAGAGGAAGCGAAGGCCGCTTACGCCTGGTCGTCGCGCACAGCGAAGGCCTTTGTCCTCGGCACCGCGGAGGAAGCCAAGGTCGCCTACGCGTGGTCGTCACGCACGGCCAAGTCCCATGCGCGGGGCATGGCTGCGGAGGCCAAGGTTGCCTACGCCTGGACCTCGCGCACAGCCAAAGCTTTCGCCCGCGGCATGGCGGAGGAAGCCAAGTTCGCCTACGCCTGGTCGTCGCGCACAGCCAAAGCTTTCGCCCGCGGCACGGCGGAAGAAGCCAAGATCGCCTACGCCTGGTCGTCGCGCTCAGCCAAAGCCGTTGCCGAGGGTACGTCGAAGGAGGCGGAGGTCGCCTACGCCTGGACCTCGCGAACGCTCGCAGCCTCGGCCCGCGCCTCGCGTGAAAGAGCAACGGCAGCCTATGCCTGGAGTGCGCCAAGGGTGAGGGCGACCGCCCGCGCCGCCTCTGCGAAGACGATGACCGCCGCGTCGTGGCTCGGCGCCAAGAGCCACGCCCTTGCGCTGACCTCGGCCAAGGCGAGCTCTCGCGGCGCTGCCTGGCTCGGCGTGAAAGCCAAAGCTGCATCGCAGGTTTCAGTTGAGGCGGCGGCGAGCGCCTCCACCTGGGCCAAACTTAACGGAGCGGAGTTGGCGGTTCTCGCTCGCGAGCAAGTAAGGGGCGGTGCTTCCGGTCTAAAGCGCGCCGGACTCGCCTCGAAAGATTGGATGAGCGCCGCCATCGCCCGCCAGCGCAGCGCAGTGCGCTCGTTGGCGCCTCGCTCGAGCGAATTCGCCGAGCCTGAGGCCGAGTCTCAGTCAGAGTTGGGCGATGCGAAACGGCAGACGACGCGGCGGCGCGGCCCCACGAACGCGAGGCGAAGCCTCGCCAAACCGCGCCCAATCAGAGCAACCCGCCCCGAGCTCAGGCAGAAGCCGCGCGTGACAGGGCACCGGCCGACAGCCGGCGTCGCTAAGCGCTCAGGCGCTCAAGCATCTCGTCGGCAATCTCGAAATTGGCGTAGACGTTCTGCACGTCGTCAGAGTCTTCGAGCGCCTCGATCATACGGAGTAGGCGCTGACCTACGTCCTCGTCGACCGGCACGCCGCTTTTCGGGCGCCATAAAGTTTGCACCGCGCGTGGCTCGCCGAACCTAGATTCGAGCGCCTTAGCCACCTGATGCAGCTGGTCGGGATGGCAATAGACGTAATGGCCATCCTTATCCGACTCCACATCGTCCGCGCCCGCCTCGATCGCCGCCTCCAGCATCTGATCGGCCGTCGCCTTGGCGGCATCGAACTCGATCGAGCCGAGCTTGTCGAAATTGAACGATACCGCGCCCGTCTCGCCGAGATTGCCGCCGAACTTGGTGAAGATCGAGCGCACCTCGCTTGCCGTGCGATTGCGATTGTCCGTCAGCGCCTCGACGATCACGCCGACGCCGCCGGCGCCGAAACCCTCGTAGCGCACCTCCTCATAATTGGCGCCGCCCGCCTCCTCGCTCTTCTTGATGGCCCGCTCGATATTGTCCTTGGGCATGTTCTGCGCGCGTGCCGCCTGGATCGCGCCTCTGAGCCGCGGGTTCATGGCGGGGTCGGGCAGACCCATCTTGGCGGCGGCGGTGATTTCGCGGGCGAGCTTGGAGAAGAGCTTGGAGCGCTTCTTATCCTGCGCGCCCTTGCGGAATTGGATGTTCTTGAACTTGGAATGGCCGGCCATTCTCCCCGTCCTGTCTTCTCCGGCTGTGGCGATTACGGTCGGGACTTATAGGCGCGCGAGCGCCCGAAATCCAGTGCAGGCGCCCTTTTGCCGGCGAGGGTGGCTTGCTTAGCGAAGCCTTAACCCTAATAGCTCGACAAAAGAAGGCTGTGGGGACGATTTGCGCTCATTCGCGCGAACCGAAGGGGGGGACCTATGAAAGAGCCGCCGAAACACGCCTCCAAACGAGCGCAAGACCGGGTGATGCCTGAAGCCTCGCTCTCTGATCTTTGCTCCGAGGCCGCCGATCACGTGGCGCAGGCGAGGCTCTCTCTGTTCGATGAGAGCGGCGATGCCGAGCGTGCTTTGCTCCATCTCGACGAGGCGATCTTCTGTTTGAAGCGGCTGCTCGCCTACGGCCGCGCCCGCGGCATCAATGCCTCAGGCGCCAAGTTTCATTCGGCCTGAGCCTCTGCGAGCCAGAACGCTGGCTCCGTCTGCGTGAGCCGCCCGCCCTGCCTGAGCGGTGCGATCACGCGCGCGAGCCCGGTCGCATCGTCGATGTCGACGGCGAGCCCACATAGGGTCGCTTCGCCTTGCGCCGGCGTGAAGCGCCCGGTCGGAATTTTGGTGAGGAAGCGTTGCAGCGGCTCCTCCTTGTCCATGCCCAGCACCGAATCGAAATCGCCGCACATGCCGACATCGCTGATATAGGCGGTTCCGCGCGGCAGGATCTGCTCGTCGGCAGTCGGCACATGGGTATGCGTGCCGATGAGCGCGCTGGCTCGTCCATCGACGAAATAGCCCATCGCCTCCTTTTCCGAGGTCGCCTCGGCATGAAAGTCGATGAGGATGGCGTCCGCGCCCGACTTCAACCCGCAGACTTCGAGCTCCCCCTCGACGGCGCGGAAAGGATCGTCGAGATCGGCCATGAACACGCGCCCCATGGCATTGATCACGAGCACGTCCTGGCCGCCTGCGGCCTTGAACAGCCCTGCGCCCTTCCCCGGCGTTCCGGCCGGATAGTTGATCGGCCTGAGCAACCGGTCATAGCGCTCGATGAACACGAGCGCCTCGCGCTGGTCGAAGACGTGATTGCCAGTAGTCACCACGTCGGCGCCGGCGTCGAGCAGTTCGATCAAGATCTGCTCGGTGATGCCAAAGCCGCCGGCGGCGTTCTCCCCGTTCACCACCACGAAATCGAGGGCGTAGCGCTCACGCAGATTGGGCAGCGCATCGATCACCGCGCTGCGGCCGGAGCGGCCGACGAGATCCCCCAAGAATAAAACGCGCATGCAGGTGCAGCCGCTCTCACGCCTCGTTCAACGATCTTACGGGCGTCAATACAGAAACACGGGCGAAACCGCCAGTTTCCTGGCGTGTCCCGAGCCGAGGCAATCGGGGGAGAAAGTAAGGAGGCGAAGCCACGATGGCCGTCGGAGCTAAGATCCCGGGTGTCCCTACTAATGTAGGTGGGCGCCAAATGTCGGAGACCACGGTCCCCGTCAGGGTCGGCTCCCATAGGATCTTATAGGGCCCTGGGAATTGTGCTCCTAACGCACCTCGCAGCCCGCCAACCGGGGAATATAGCGGAGCCAAGCGCAAATTGCGACTAACGCCGCGTTGTCGGCGGCGGTGCTCCTCCCCCGAGACTTGCGAATCGCTCGTTCAGCATCTCGAGCCGGTCCGCTGCCGAACTCACGCGGGCAGCAAGATCGGCTTGCCGATGCCGCGTCGATTCGTCCGCGACAGAGCGGTCACGGCGCGCTTCGGCGAGGCTCGTCTTGAGCTCCTGCATCTGGCGCCTTAGCTCCCACAATTCGTCGGTGACGACGAGAGAGGCCATCAGGATCAAGCGGTCGTCGCCCACCTGGCCGAACTTTCGTCGCATCGTGTCGACATGAGTGCCGAGATATTCTGCGAGCGCGATGAGATGAGACTCCTCGCCTTCGCCGCATTCGAGCCGGTAGGTCCGGCCGTTCAACGTGACGCTGACTTGACCCATCCGAACCCCCGCCTGTTACGCCCTACCCCGGCACAGCCGGCATCATATGCTTAAGTGTCACCATCACGGCCTCGAGTCGGCCGGATACCTCCTCATTGGCAGCCTTCAACCGCCGCACGCGGTTCCTTTCCGCATCGAGATCGTGCCTGAGCCGATCGCGCTCCTCAGTGAGCTTGCGCAATTGCTCTTGCAACGATGCTACGGACTTGTCGCCTTCACTGTCCGCGAGGATTTGTTGCAGAAAGCCTTCGAGCTCATCGAGCGCGGCATCGAGCCGCTCCGTAGCCTGCTGCATAGCATCAGGTTCGGTCATCGTGCTGCTGGCCCTCCCCGCCCGGCCTGCCGCCTCATATGCCGGCGAAGTGACACGCTCGCTGTCTAATACAGCGGCCTGGCAATAATGTGGTCCCACCCCGCCAAATGTTCAACAACTTCGATTTCCCCTGCCTGGTTCCCGCGGCGATTGACAGTGCCGAGAGGCGTGTGATTTGAGACGGGCCCTGTTAACGTATCGGCAACGTCCAAGGAGGCGGCGAGAGCCCGAGATCATGGCTGACGTCAAGCCTAGGTGCCGGCTCTACTTGCAGCTTCCAGGCCAGCCCACGGCAAAGCTCGAAGCTCAACTCACTCAAGCGTTGGCCAAAGCCGACGTCGCATGTGTCTTGCTTGGGGATGACCAGGGCGCGAGCGACGAACATCATGTCAACCGGTTCATCGACCTTGTCCAGGCCACCGGCGCAGCTTGCCTCATCGAAAACGATGTCGAACTCGCCGAGCGCTTGGGCGCTGACGGCGTGCATCTTAGGGCTGATTCGGACGCCTATCGTACCGCCCGCGCTCTGCTCGGGCCCGAGGCGAGCATCGGCA
>JBLMXO010000324.1:0-3025 GCA_050257815.1 Actinomycetota bacterium | reverse complement strand
TTAACGGCCTGGGCGCTTACGGCAAGCTTCTCGTGGTGGGGGTTTCTCGCGAGCCGATCGAAGCCACGCCGCTTCAGCTGATCAACGGAACCAAGCAGGTGGCGGGCTGGCCGTCGGGAGTTGCGGCCGACTCGGAGGACACGCTGCGCTTCAGCGCGCTCCAGGGGATCAAGCCCATGATCGAGACTTATCCCCTCGACAAGGCCCAGGAAGGCTATGATCGCATGATGAGCAGCAAGGCGCGCTTCCGCGTCGTGCTCGTGCCTTGATTGCTACTCGGCGGGGGACGCGTGGGGGCTCCCATGCGCTTTCGGCTTGGCGGCGAATCTCCGCACCACGACGTAGAACACGGGCGTGAAGATCAGCCCGAACAGGGTCACGCCGAGCATGCCGCAGAACACGGCGGTGCCGAGCGACTGACGCATCTCAGCGCCGGCGCCTGTTGCAATCATCAGCGGTAGCACGCCGAGGACGAAGGCGAAGGAGGTCATCAGGATAGGCCTAAGCCGCACGCGCGCGGCCTCGGTCGCGGCCTGCAATCGGTCCTCGCCGTGCTCCTCGTTTTGTCGCGCGAACTCGACGATCAGAATCGCGTTCTTGGCCGCCAGTCCGATCAGCACGACGAAGCCAATCTGGGCGAGAATGTTCACATCCATAGTCCTGAGCAGTAGTCCGGTGACGGCGGCAAGCAGACACATCGGCACGATCAGGATGACCGCGAGTGGCAGAGTCCAGCTCTCATATTGCGCCGCGAGCAGCAGAAACACGAACACCACCGAGGCCATGAACACATAGATGGCCGTGTTGCCGGCGAGCTTCTCCTGGAAGGCAAGCTCGGTCCACGAGAAGGAGTAGCCGTCGGGCAGGTTCTCGCGCGCGATCTTCTCCATGGTGGCAAGCCCATAGCCGGTGGAATAACCGGGCTTCACGCCGCCCTGCACTGCGGCCGAGGGAAACAGGTTGAAATGCTCGACGCGATAAGGCCCGGTAATGTTGCGGAACGAGGCGACCGAGCTCAGCGGCACCATCTGGCCCTGGGCGTTCCGCGTCTTCAGATTGCCGATGGCGTGCAGGTCCTGGCGGAAATCGCCGTCGGCCTGGGCCGTCACGCGATAAGTGCGGCCCAGGAAATTGAAGTCGTTCACGTATTGCGAGCCGAGAAAGACCTCGAGCGTGGTGAACACGTCGTTGGCGTTGACGCCGAGCATCTCGGCGCGGACGCGGTCGATATCGGCATAGATCTTCGGCGTCTTGGTGCTGAAGGTGGTGAACACGCCGGCAAGGCCCGGCGTCTGATTAGCGTGCGCCATGATGGCGGTAGCAACGGTTTCGAGCTGGGCGGGCTCACCGCCATGCACATCCTGCACCTCCATCTTGAAGCCGCCGGTCGTGCCAATGCCGCGCACCGGCGGCGGCGCCACCGAGATAATGAAGGCCTCCTGGATGCCGGCGAATTGGGTGTTCAAGGAGTTGATCAGAGCTTGCGCGCTCTGGCCTTTTTCGGCGCGCTGCTTGAAGTCGTCGAGCGGCGTGAACACGACGGCGGCATTGGGGGCAGTGGTAAAGGTCGCGCCATCAAGGCCAACGATCGGAACGGCGTGGGCGATGCCGGGCGTCGACAATACGATCTTGGTCACTCTGCGCGCCACCTCGTCGGTGCGGGCGAGCGAGGCTCCGGGCGGGAGCTGGATGATGTTGATCAGGTAGCCCTGATCTTGCTGTGGAATGAAGCCGGTCGGCGCACGGGAAAATTCATAAACGGTGATGCCAATCAAGCCGGCATAGACCACCACCATAAAGGTCGCGATACGCACGAGCTTGGCGGTCAGAGCTCCATAACGTGAGGCGATCCATTCGAAGGCGCGGTTGAAGCCGTTGAAGAAGGCCCGCACCGGCCGCACGAAAATGTTGTGCTGCTTCGGATGTGCTTCATGCGGCTTGAACAGGAGTGCGCAGAGCGCTGGGCTTAAGGTCAGCGACACGACCAGGGAAATGGCTGTGGCAGTGGCGATGGTCACGGCGAATTGGCGGAAGAACTGCCCGAGGATGCCGGTCAGGAAGGTCGAGGGGATGAACACCGCCGACAGCACGAGCGCAATCGCGATGAGCGCGCCGCCTACCTCCTCCATGGTGCGATAGGCGGCATCACGCGGACTCAAGCCTTCGCGGATATTGCGCTCGACGTTCTCCACCACAACGATGGCGTCATCCACCACGATGCCGATGGCGAGAACGAGTCCGAACAGCGAGAGATTATTCAGCGAAAAGCCGAGCGCGGCCAGCATGGCGAAAGTGCCGATTAGCGACACCGGAATCGCGACGATCGGGATTACCGAGGCGCGCCAGGTCTGCAGGAAGAGAATGATCACGACCACAACGAGGACGACGGCCTCGAACATGGTCTGGATGACTGCATCGACCGACTGCGAGATGAAGACAGTCGGATTGTAGACGATGTCGTAGCGGAGCCCCGACGGGAAGGACTTGGACAGCTCGGCCATCGTGTTCTGCACGAGGGTCGCGGTGGCGAGGGCGTTGGAGCCGGGCCGCTGGAAGATGCCCATGGGAATGGCCACGCGCTCGTCGAGATAACCGCTGCGGTTATAGTCGGCCGCGCCAAGCTCGACGCGGGCGATATCGCGCACGCGGGTGACGCGACCCTGATCGTCGGTCTTGACGATGATACTGCCGAATTGCTCGGGCGTGGTCAGCCGCCCTTGCGTCTCGACATTGTATTGGAAGGCGCCGGGCTTAGGCACCGGTGGCTGGTTGATGACGCCCGCCGCGACCTGCACGTTCTGCCCGCGCAAGGCCGTGAGCACGTCGCCGGCAGTCAAATTCCGCACGGCCATCTTGTCGGGATCGAGCCAGATGCGCATTGAATAATCGCGCGCGCCGAAGATAGTGACATTGCCGACGCCGTCGATGCGCGCAAGCACGTCTTTCACGTGCAGGGTCGCATAATTGGAAATGTAGAGCAGGTCGCGCGAGCCGTCGGGGGACGAAAGGTGGATCACCATCATCA
>JBLMXO010000323.1:0-3577 GCA_050257815.1 Actinomycetota bacterium | reverse complement strand
GCGAATCGAGGCGCATCGGCGCGAGCGCGGGGGCGGCTGGACTACGATCGAGGCGCCGCTCGATCTCGCCACCGCCGTGGCGGAAGCGCCAGGACCCGCGCCGGTCCTGATCGATTGCCTGACGCTTTGGCTCTCGAATCTGATGCTCGGCCACCACGATGTCGAAGGCGCCATCGCCGCGTTCGAACGCGCGCTTCTCGCGCGCGACGCCGCGACCATCGCCGTCGCCAACGAGGTCGGGCTCGGCATCGTGCCGGAGACGCCGCTCGGGCGGGACTTCCGTGATAGAGCTGGCACTCTCAATCAGCGCCTCGCCGCCAAGGCCAACAGGGTGGTGCTGATGGTGGCAGGGCTGCCCATGACCGTGAAGGCATCGCCATGACAGAGCCAGCCAAGGACGACGCCGAGCGCCATCGCGCCAAGATGGCGAACCGGAAGGCCGCGCAGGACGCCGAGGTCGCGGCCAAGACCATCGCCGAGAAGGGTTTGCTCATCGTCCATACCGGCACCGGCAAAGGGAAGTCGACGGCGGCCTTCGGCCTCGTGCTGCGCATGGTCGGCAACGGCAAGACCTGCGCCGTGGTGCAATTCATCAAGGGAGCCTGGGATACCGGCGAGCGCAGCGTGCTCGAGACCTTCGGCGACAAGGTGCGCTGGCACACGCTTGGCGAAGGCTTCACCTGGGAGACCCAGGACAAAGCCCGCGACATGGCGGCGGCGGCGCATGCCTGGGATACGGCGAAGGCGCTGATGGCCGACCCCGCGATCGACCTCATCGTGCTCGATGAGCTCAACATCGCGCTCCGCTACGACTATCTGCCGATCGATGTAGTTGTCGCGACGCTCAAAGCGCGCCGGGCTGACCTGCACGTGATCGTCACGGGCAGGAACGCCAAGCAGCCCCTGATCGATGCCGCCGACCTCGTCACCGAGATGACCCTGGTGAAGCATCATTTTGCCGCTGGCGTGAAGGCGCAGGAAGGCATCGAGTTCTGAAGGATGCCCGCCCGCGCGATCATGTTCCAGGGCACAGGCTCAGACGTCGGCAAATCGTTGATCGTGGCGGGGCTCGCGCGCGCTCTCGTGGGGCGCGGGCTGAACGTCGCGCCGTTCAAGCCGCAGAACATGTCGAACAATGCCGCGGTGACATCCGATGGCGGCGAGATCGGCCGCGCCCAGGCGCTGCAGGCGCGCGCGGCGCGGCTTGAGCCCTCCGTGCACATGAACCCTGTTCTGCTCAAGCCGCAGAGCGAGGTGGGCGCTCAGCTCGTGGTGCAGGGCCGCGTCTATGGCCGCGCCACGGCCACGGAATATCAGCTGGTCAAGCCCGAGCTGATGCCCTTCGTGCTCGACAGCTTTGCGCGGCTCAAGGAAGCGGCCGACATGATCCTCGTCGAGGGCGCGGGCAGCGCGTCAGAGATCAACCTGCGCGGCGGCGACATCGCCAATATGGGCTTTGCCCGCGCCGCCGATGTGCCGGTCGTTCTCATCGGCGATATCGACCGTGGCGGCGTGATCGCGAGCCTGGTGGGCACCAAGGCGGTGATCGAGCCGGAGGACGCGGCGCTAATCAAGGGATTCCTGGTAAACAAGTTCCGCGGCGACCTCCGGCTTTTTGCGAGCGGGATGCAGCTGATTGCGACCGCGACGGGATGGGCGCCGCTTGGACTCATCCCATTCTTTCCCGAAGCGCGCCTTCTTCCCGCCGAGGATGCTCTCGCGCTGTCTGCCGCGCGGCCCGACAAGGCGGAGTCGTGCGTCAAGATCGCCGTCCCCATCCTGCCTCACATTGCCAATTTCGACGACCTCGATCCGCTCGACGCGGAGCCGTCAGTCGAGCTCATGCGCGTGAAGCCGGGAGCGGCGCTTCCAGGTGACGCGGCGCTCGTCATCTTGCCGGGCTCTAAGGCGACTATCGCCGACCTCACCGCATTCCGCGATGCAGGCTTCGATATCGATCTTATCGCGCATCTTCGCCGCGGCGGCTCCGTGCTCGGGCTGTGCGGCGGCTATCAGATGCTCGGACGACAAATCCACGACCCTGAAGGCATCGAGGGAGAGGCGGGATCGGCGCAAGGCTTGGGCCTTCTCGATGTCGAGACAACGCTCTCGGGCGAGAAGCGGCTTGAGAAGGTCGAGGGGGAGACATGGGACGAAGCGCCGTTCGCCGGCTATGAGATGCATATGGGCGTCACCGAGGGCCCCGACTGCGCACGCCCCTTCGCCAAGCTCGGGGGCGAATCTGAGGGCGCCATGTCGGCGGACGGCCGCGTGATAGGGACATATATCCACGGGCTCTTCGCCGACGATCGCCAGCGCTCCGCTTGGCTCAAGCGGTTCGGCGCAGGCGAGGCCGCGATCGCCTATGACCATCTCGTCGATGAGATTCTCGACAAGCTCGCGGCGCATCTTGCCGCGCATATCGATCTCGACAAGCTTGTGGCTCTGGCTAAGTGAGGGTCGCGATCAGCAGCGCGACGAAGGCCACAACGCCGATCAGAACCATGTCGGCGCGACGGTAAAGTGTAAGCGCGGCGCGGATGTCGTCGGCGGTCGCGCCGTAGCGGCCCTCTCCAATCCACGTGCCGTCCGCAGGCTTACCGCCGTAAGAGCGCGGGCCGACGAGAGCCAATCCCAGCGCGCCGGCCATCGCCGCTTCGGGAAAGCCCGCGTTTGGCGAGCGATGGCGCGGGGCATCGCGCAATACCGTGCCGAAGGCTTCGGAGCCCGACGCGCCTGGTGTGAGATAAGCGGCGGCGATGAGAAGGAGCGCTGACAAGCGCGAAGCAGGGAGATTGACGAGGTCGTCGAGCCTGGCCGACGCCCAGCCGAACTGCTCGTAGCGCTCCGAATGATGACCGATCATGCTGTCGGCGGTATTGATCGCCTTGTAGATGGCAGCGCCGGGCAATCCGCCGATGACCATCCACAGGGCCGGCGCCACCACTCCGTCGGAGAAGTTCTCGGCGAGGCTTTCGATTGCCGCGCGCGCTACCCCCGCCTCGTCAAGCGCTGCGGTATCGCGACCGACGATGTACGCTACACTTTCCCTTGCACTCTCGATGCCCTCCTCTTCCAGCGCCCCGGCGACTCGCTCTACATGAGCGTGCAGGCTTCGCTGGGCGAGAAGCATGCTTCCAATGATGGCGAGCAGGATCATGCCGAGGGGGAGGAGCAAAAGGCCGTGCTGGATCAGATAGGCCAAGCCGCCGGAGGTAAGGATCAGGGTAAGCAGGGCGACGACGCCGGCCAATTTGCGCCGCATGGGCGGCGCGCCTTCCTGATTCAGCCCGCAGTCAAGGCCGCCTATGAGCGCGCCCATCCACGTCACCGGATGACCGATTGCGCGGCTAAGCCGGTCGGGATAACCGAGCATGGCCTCGAACAGCAGGGACAGCAATGTCAGTAGAGCGGACATGACCCTCAAAGCTGAGCTCGCGCCACCCGAGCATGGTGGCGATCTTGGCGCCGCGCGAAAGATGTTTCCGGCTGCGCCCGAACCTTTCCTCGACCTCTCGACCGGGATCAATCCCTATCCCTACCCGCTTTCGCCGCTTCCACCCGAAGCATCGACTCG